>JAWOEP010000114.1:0-7623 GCA_046482705.1 Desulfotignum sp. | reverse complement strand
CTTGCAGAAAAACCGGCATCCCCGGTATTCGGGATCACAGCCGGCCTGGGTTTATCCCAAAAACCGGTTGGGAAAAACCGGCTGGCCAGGTGGCAGGAAAAGGGGGTGAAACTGATCCACTGGCAATGTGCGCCGGATCTGGCAAAGATACCGGATCACCTGTTGTGGCCGATTTCCAGGCAGGGAATATGGAACCATGTGACAGTGCCGGCATCTCTGGCGGACAGTCCTGCCGGACCTGTTGTAAAATTTATCATGGACAACCCCCATATCGTGCATTCATATGATCTTCCCGAAAATGTGGGGCCGGTTGCCAGCACCTATGACATGGCAGGCCCCCTGCCGGGCAGGCCGGCCTGGAAACTTCTAAGAACACCTGCCCGGCTGCTGGCATGTCTGGCAAAATTTCCTGTGGATCAATTGATCCGGCTGCGGTACCATGGTACCGATTTATTTGTCCTGGGCCGGAACATTGCCTATCATTTTACACCGCCGGCAGATCTGCCTAAAGGATATCTGGATAGGGTCTGCGCCATGGTGGGGGCAGGGGGTTCCGTGGACCTGGCCCATGTCCGTCCCAATCTTGAAAAAGCGTATCTGATCGGGTATGCTGTGGAAAATGGGGTGCTGGTGGGAAACTCCTGCCTGAAACATCCCAGAGAGGCCTTGACAGCCCGGTTGAAAACAGCAACAGGCATGGATTTTTCCGGGTTTGTGGAACGGGGATACACTTCGGTGCGGCCTGAATACCGGGCCCTGGGCGTGGGCAGAAAACTGCTGGAAGGGCTGACCGGAAGGGCCGGAAAATACAGGGTGTTTTCCATTATTGACGAGGACAATCTGGCCACCCAGAAAATTGCCCTGCAGAACAATACCCGGAAAATTACAACCTATTTCAGTGAAAAGGCAGGTAAACACATGGGCATCTGGATGCCGGCGCACATGATCTCACCTTTGGAAACAGCGAAAGACAACCGCTTGTGAATATCGGCATTCTCACGGTGCACGGGTTCGGGTTTCACCCCAATGGCCGGCTGCAGGCAGCTGCCGGAACTGCCGGCCACAGGATCCAGCTCATCAATCCATACCAGCTGATCTGTTCTCTCGAAAAGCAGAATTCCGGCATCGGAGGACTTTTGCGCGACAGCGTCTCCTTCGGGGCGATGCCCGGCACCAAACCGGCTGGTAAACCAGATGATTTATTGAAAAGCGCTGTTTCCGATGATTTGCCAGATGTGGTGATGCCCCGCCAGGGGTCGCCCATGGGGGAATACGGGTTTGTGGTGCTGCGCCAGTTACAGGCAATGGGCATCCTTCTGGTGAATGGATTACAAGGGGTGACCATTGCCCGGCACCAGTTTATCACCCTCCAGACCCTCTCTGCGGCAGGGATTCGGGTGCCGGATTCCTGTTTTGTCATCAGGTCTGACAGTTTTTTTGCGGCCGTTGACCAGTTGGGCGGGTACCCGGTCATTGTCAAACAGCCCTCTGGCATGGGGGGTGAGGGGGTGGTGAAAATCGATGACAGATCCGGGGCAAAAATCTGTGTTGCAAACATGCTTGATCCGGTAAAGGGGCTGGTGGTGCAGCGTTTTTTTTCACCCAAAGCAAGGGTGGATGCCCGAATTCTTGTGATCGGAGGAAGGGTGGCCGCTGCCATGCAGCTGATACCGGCACCAAATGATTTCCGGACCAATATCCATCAAAATGGACAGGCCAAAGGTTTTGATCCGCCCAAAGCGTGGGCGGACATGGCTGTTTCAGCCGCCAGGGCCTGCTCCCTGGATATTGCCGGCATTGATATGATGGTGGAAAAGGAGGGCCTTCCCCATGTGGTGGAGGTGAATTATTCCCCGGGTTTCAGGGGGTTGGAAGCTGCCACTGGCAAAGATATTGCCAAAAAAATTATTGCGTATGTGCTGTCGAAGGCAGAAAAATTTCAATCAGGTATGAGAAAAAACAGCCTATGAAAATCACCGATATACAACTGACACAGGACAGCGAGTTTGCCGCTGCCTCTGCCAGGGTCAGTTTCGAACAAAGCGATCATCCTGACAAGGATGTCTATTTTAAAACCCCTATGGCATATGCCCGGGGATTTGGTGCAAACCCGGATGCATTCCTGGTGGGGTGTCTGCTGCCGGCCCTGCATCTGGGGGAAAAACGCATTTTTATGGAAGGCGCTGTCTGTCCGTTTCTTAAAGAAGGCGTGCATGTGGCCATGCATATTCTGTCCCACTGGACCCGGGGGCGGTATGTCCCCATTCCAGTAGAATCCGGTGTCCGAAAGCATCAGGACCCGCCGGCACAGCCCAGGGCGGGCATGGTCATGTCCGGCGGCATGGATTCTCTGGCTGCCCTGCGCCGGAACCGGCTGCATTATCCTGATACCCATCCGGCATATGTCCGGGACAGTTTTTTTCTCCATGGCTTCGACATCGGCGGGGTCCGGGAGCGGGGGGCAAAACTGCATGTGTTCGACCGGGCCATGACTGCGGCATCCTGCATCACCAGGGATGCCGGCACAACACTTGTGCCGGTGTACACCAATATCCGCCATTTGTGCGATGAGCGGGACCTGTGGCTGGACAGTTTTTTCGGTGCGGTGCTGGCTGCCATGGCCCATAATTTCAGCAGCCGGATCAATCTGATGTTCATCGCCTCATCCTATGATATCCCCAACCTGCATCCCTGCGGCTCCCATCCGCTGCTGGATCCGGAATACGGCAGTTATGGCTTGAGAATCCGTCACCGGGATTATGAGATGTCCCGGCTGGAAAAGATCAAAATCGTCTCTGAATGGGATACGGCATTTCAAAATTTTCGGGTCTGTCTGGCCAATGTTCCGGATTTGCTCAACTGCGGCCAATGTGAAAAATGTGTGCGCACCATGACCGAACTTACCGCCCTGGGGCTGCTGCACAAGACCCGGGCCTTTAAAGCGGATGAAGTCCGGTCAGAAGATATTGCCCGGTTTGATATCACCATCCGGGTCAGACCCCCTTTTTACAGGCCCCTGATACCGCTGCTCAGAAAACAGGGAAGAGATGACCTGGCCGATACCATTGCCTCTTTGCTGGACCCCTCCACAGCCTGAACCAGGGGCTTGAAAATTCGGGTTCTGGCTTGGTTGGCAACGATTTCGGCCGGTTACAAAGCATATCTGATAGAGGAATTCAGCACGCTTTTTCCTGGACCAGGGAATGCAGATGCCTGATCCGCCGGCTGAGAACCGAACAGATCTGCAGGGCGATGCGGGGAAATTCCATGGCGGTTTCCTTGAATTCCTGTTTGTGCAGGATGAGAAATCGGCAGGGGGTCATTGTCCGGATGGTGGCGGACCTGGGGGAGTTATCAATCAACGCCATTTCTCCAAAGGCGCTGCCGGATGTCATTTGGTCGATGCGCTCCTCGCTGCCGTTTTCCCGCTCCATGATGACCGACACCTGACCGTCAATGATCAGAAAAACAGTTTCGCCAACACTGTTTTGCTTGATCACCTCTTCATTCTCACCGTACCCCATTTCTTCAGTCACACCTGCAATGGCTGCCAGTTCCGAGGCGCTCAACCCTGAAAATATTTCGATTTCCTTTAAAAGAAGTATCTTTTCCCCCAGAGATAGTTTCTGGGATGAATCTTCCCCATTGTTTTCCCCGGACTTTTTGTTTTTGTTCCATATCATGTCAACTTCCTTTAAAACATGCTGGTTATCAGATTTTTCCAAGTTCTGGAGCAGGTCCTGGTTGATGGATATGTCTGGTATTTCCCGTAGAATCCCCAGTCCAATGACCACATCTACCCAGTCAGCAGAGGAAAGCAGATTTGATACTGTCTGTTTTCCCTCTGTGTCAAATTCCGGTATTTTTATACGTTTTCTGCCCTCTGTCAAAGCCATTGAAGGGTTCGGGCTTTCCAGCAGCGGCAGCATGGTTTTAAAGGTTTTTTTGTCCAGAGCATCATTGAGCAGTTCAATGGCATTGGCCCGTTGGCGGGTATCAGAGGAGAAAATTCCCTGCCAGGCGGATTTCATCCGTTTGGTATGGTCATGGATAGCCAGAACCTTGAGGATGTTTTCCAATACCATCTCTTTTTTTTCCACAAGATGTTCCATTGCAAGATCCCGCATCCCGCTCCGGGGAAGGTTTTCCAGAGACTGGGCCATGGCCAGGTATTCATAGGCTTTGGAAAGATTTTTTTTTGCGAACATCAACACATCGAACTCTTTTATATCCAGTGTTTCCAGCAGTTTAAAAAGTCCCCGCCTGATCCGGGTGGATGGCAGTCCCAAAGATTCCACGAGCAGCAGATTGTTCTGATACTCCGCAGTTTTGATTTTTTCCAGGGCAAAGCCATGGATGGCATCTGACGGGTCTCCCAGCAGGAGAATCGCCTTTTTCAAAGTATCATCATCTCTAATGGAAAGGGCATCCAGAGCTGCCATCCGAATTTCTCTGTCTTTGTGGTCCAGGTAAGACAACGCCGCTGAATGGCCTGCCTCAGCCTGTAACCGGGACAGGGCTCTGATGATATCGGGTATAACCGGATCGATTTCAGGTTCCCTGAGCATGGCCTGGAGCCTGGGAAGATACTCCTGGTGTCCGCTCAATCCGGCACAGATAATACCGGACTGGCGAAAGGTTGTATCTGTGTGGGACAGCCAGCCATTGATACATTTCCGGAGAGATTCCGGCTGGTCGGCATACCGGCATGCACAGGCAAATCCCCTGACCACCGGGTGGGAACTGTTTATATAACTGGAAAATTCAGATGGTTCCACAGCCTGGATACCATGCCGGATGATAAGCTTCAAGATGGCGATGGTGGTTTCATGGCGATGGGGGGACAAATAGCGGACCAGTTCTTTTGCGGCCCGGGGTCCGGATTCAGGGGAGATCATTTTGATGAGGGCCACCTGGGTATCCTCATCCTGGTGGTCCAGGTTTTTGAGAATCAATTGGTCCAGCCGGTCCGGGGAAAAATTTTTCAGCAGTCTGGCATACCAGAGTGCATCACTGCCCCGGGCAGCCAGAAATGAGGATTCCAGGTCTGCCAGTGTTTTTTCCTGGTTAAAGATCTGGCCCAGTTCTTTTTGGTCCAGGCTTTTGATATCCAACAGGTTTCTGGAGATCATATCCAGTAAAATTTTTGAATAATGGGCCTTGAGCACAAACGGAGCCGCCACCCAGGCAATGAGAAAAGGCAGGGCCACCAGACTCAGATACCGGGGATGAAACAAGGGTGTGGAAACCAGAATCAGTGCGGATCCTGTGAACAGAGCCAGCCTGACAACGGTGCCCCGTAAAAAAGGACGGATCATGTCCCGGTAGGATTCAGGGAAGAGCCCGATGAGAATGCTGTTGGCAGGTCCGTTAATGGTTGTGCGGATGATGTTGGTGGACATCCTGGCATATATGGCTGAAAACACGTCAAACCGCAGCAGAAATGCCATAAATGCCACCATATAGTTAAAGGGGTGGAACATGAGGGCCACGGGCATTCCCCACCGGCCGTAAATTCGCCCCACAAACAGCAGAATAATCAGGCTGACAATGTACAGTACCCCCCTGAAATTACCGAAAAACTGGATCATGGCGCTTTCCGAGGCAAACCGTTCGTTTACAGCATAATTGAACTGGTAGTTCATGATGGGAATAAGCACATTGGGCATGAATGTTAAAACCAGCACTATTTTCACCAGAATGGAATCCTTTACCAGGGGGTACACCCTTTTTATTTCTTCTATCATGGCAGGCTTTTTTTTGCCTGATGCCCCGGTTTTTTCAGTGAATAGCAATGTGGCGTAACTGCGCCCCATGGCCTGGATCATGAATGCACCGGCAACAGTGGTAAAAAGGTATAGATACAGCAGGTTGTCCATACTGAAAAGGCTTGCAAACCAGGGCGTACCAAAGCTGCCCAGGATGAGACCGACAACCCCCCCTGCGGTGAGCAGAGGGAACAGCCGTTTGGACTGGCGGGTGTTGAAAAGGTCATTGCACATGTTCCAGAACAGCAGTGCATGGAGCAGTTCAAACTGGCTTTTGAGCATAAACAGCAGGGGGTACAGCAGATTGATGCCAAAGGGAATGAGCATTCGGATCACCGTTACAACAACGCCTGAAAAAATAAAGAGATATGACAAGACTCTGGCCCCTGGTGTCTTGTTCAAAAAAGCCGCCAGAAATCCGGTGACAAAAAAGGTGGCCACCGCATTGAGCATATTGACCATGGGCAGATACTCCACCCCGTACCGCTTTAAAAAAGCGGTTTCCGCATAGTTGTTGAGGATGATGCCTGAACTGCGGATGATGAACAAAAGGGCGGCGGCCCACAAAAATAAGGTAAGTTCTTCTTCATATATTTTGAGAAGGTTTAACAGTTTTGCGCGCATCAATCTGTCTCACGGACCAGTCTGAATCCGGTGGTCTTGAACCTGGATCCGGGATGGGCATAGGTGCGGTTGGCGCTTCTGAGGTAAAAGCCGTATTTGAACCAGCTGCCGCCCCGCCGTAACCTGGGCTGGGCGGATAAAAAATTGCGGGTGTCGACCCCTGGAGTGCGGATATCCTCGGTATATACATCTGCGCACCATTCCCATACATTGCCGTGCATGTCATAAAATCCCCATGGATTTGGGGCAAAGGAACCCACAGGGGCAGGCCCGTTTACCGGCAGTCCCACAGACCGGTAATAGTCGCAGCAGTCGCACAATTTTTTCCGGTTATTGGCATACATGGCCCTGGAACAGTCAATGTCATCTCCCCAGCTGTAGGCAGTGGTGGTACCGGCCCGGCAGGCATATTCCCATTCCGCTTCCGAAGGAAGCCGGTATTGTGCGCTGCCTTTTTTGTTGAGTTTTCTGATAAATTTCCGGGCGTCAAAAAAAGAGACACGGGTGACCGGTGTCTTGTCTGTGCCTTCTCGTCTGATAAACCAGCTTTTTCCCATCACAGAGCGCCATTGTTCCAGGGTTACTTCGGTTTGCTGCAGGTAAAAGGGTTTTTTGATGTGAACCAGGTGCTGTTTTTCATTGCCTGTCCTGTGTTCTTCGGTTTCAGGGCTTCCCATGAGAAATGTGCCGGAAGCCACCCGGATAAAGGTCATGCCCAGATGATTGGTGATCTGTTTTTCTTCGCCGGCACCAGCCCTGGTTGTACAGATCAGACAGAAAAAAAGGAACCAGACCCACCATTTTACCGGTATTGTGCCATCAAAGGATACAGTTTGGCCGCGCAGTTTGTTTTCCATTATTATAAATCCTTGATGATATTTTTTTTATAAAAATCGGCAGTGAAAACTATATGCACCATCCAAATACTTTTTTGAGATCTTGTCAAGGAAAAAGCCCCGGCTGCACTGGGTCATGAAGGTCAGGCCGCTGCTTCCGCCATCCATTTTCTGATGACAGCCCGGTCCTTTTCTTCCATGGCAGTGACATGCAGCGCACAGTGGTAGCTGCCGTGAACCATTTCAACGGCGGTGCATTTGGCATAGATGTCCCCGAAACAATGGGCCTCCAGGCAGAAATCAAAATTGAGCCTCACATCTGTCAGGACTGCAACAGAGCGGGTTGTCCGGATATGGATCTGGGTTTCATCCATAAAAAGGGTGGTGCCGGCTAT
>JAWOEP010000298.1:0-6199 GCA_046482705.1 Desulfotignum sp. | reverse complement strand
GGGCAGCCTGGTTTCACCGGCCGTTGATTTTTGTTTCGCAGCACAGAGCGCAGACATACAGCAGCTGTTCCATTTCCGGCATGTTGACAGGGGTGTCACCAGCGTCCGGTGAAACCAGGCTGCCCTTTTCAACGGAAATCCATTTTTCACCCAAATAAATGGAGATGGCTTTCATCCGGTTCATGGTGATGGTGCCGGTCTTGTCCAGGCAGATGGTCTGGATGGCCCCCAGGGTTTCTGCAGCTGGCAGACGGCGGACAAGCACATTGTTTTTTTTCATGCGGCTGATTCCCAGGGCAAAGTTCACAGTGGCTATGGAAGGAAGCCCTTCAGGGACAGCCGCGGCGGCAAGGGAGATGGACATCCTGAGCATATTGAGAATGCCGAATCCCATAAGGGTGCCCATGGCAAACACGCCGCCGCAGATGGCAAGACATCCGTAGATCAGCTGGTCACCAATGGTATCCAGCTGGCGCTCAATGGGGGACCGGGTGGTTTGTGTTTCATCGAGCAGGATCTTGAGCCGGCCTATCTGGGTATTTCGGCCGGTTGCAACAACCAGGGAGAGTCCCTGGCCCCCCGTGATGCAGGTGCCCATGTATGCCATGTTTTTTCTGTCTCCCAGGGGGATATCCGTCTGGTTCAGGGGATGGGCATGCTTTTCCACCGGAAGGCTTTCTCCGGTGAGCATGGATTCATCAATGGTCAGCCGGGATGCCTGGATGATTCTGCTGTCAGCAGGAACAAAAGACCCGGGTTTGAGCACCAGAATATCACCGGGTACCACTGCTTCAGCAGAAATGAAAAGGGATTTGCCATCCCGCACCACCTCTGCCATGTGGTGCACGAGATCGTTCAGGGCATCGATATTTTTTTCCGCTTTGCTTTCGGTCACATATCCGATGGCGGCATTTGCCAGCACAACTCCGAAAACAATGGCTGCATCCAGCATCCCGCCCATGACAATGGATACCCCTGCCACGGCCCCGAGCAGGTACACCGGCAAAGAATTCATCTGCTCCATGAAGATCTGAAGACCGGAGCGGCACTGGGTTTTCGGCAGCACATTTTCACCGAACCGGTGTCTTCTGTCCAAAACACTTTCCTGGCTGATACCCTGGCTGATATCTGACGCAAAGAACGCTGCCGCATCCTGGCCGGACACAACATGCCACTCCTTATCTGTGTCAGCCTGGCGGTGTCTCAGGATGGACTGAACACAGGTTTTTACCTTTTGCATTCTGGATGGGGCATCTTTCTGCCGGGGGGGTGCCTGCTGCCGGCGGGGGGGCTTTTTTTGTGCCGGTGATACTGTCTGCTTTTGCTGTGAAATGGTGAGAATAGCTGTCTGGAGTTTTTCTGTAATGATTTCCAAAGGGGTTTTCCGGTCATACAAAACAAGGATTTTTCCGGTAACCGTGCTGGCTGTGATACCGGATATACCATCCACTGCTGCAAGCTGGTCTGTCAGCAGTTGTTTGAAAGATGCTGACTGTTTCAGTCCTGAAACAGCGTACCGTGCCCTGCCTTTGACCCGGGTATGGACTGGTGTAAGGATATGCATTGCAGTCAGCCTTTTTTATAAAATAGGGGTTCTTTAAAAGGTTTATATGAAAACCTTACAATTTTTTGTATTGTTTCATGTTCTGTTGTGCCTGCCAGGCATGGCTATCAATGGGCATCTGTATCACCGGTTCCCCCGTCATGAACACCTCCGTCACCGCCCGGGCCTGTAAAGTCCTTGTTATAGAGGGAAGATGCAACCCACAGGGCGGTGAACCAGGAAGGTGCCTTCAGATTGCCCTGGACGATTTCTCTGATGGCATGGATGACAAGCACTAGAAAAACAGAACCAGACAGATCCAGCTGATTGGCGGTAAGGGTGCGGAAAAAACCGTCAATTTTTTTCACTTGCGTCCTGACATGTCTGATTGCCGGGGGGGGCGAAACAGGTGATGCTGGTGCAAGCATGAAAAGATTTTCAGACCGGCCGATTGCCGCAACCGCACCCATATCAAGGGCGGGATCTGCCAGCAAAACAGTTCCTGTGACAGGATTGGCCCTGATGAAGCCATATTCTAAGTGATTATTCAGTATGGATGTCAGGCGTGCAAAATACCGGTTCCTGTCGAGATTTACAGCGTTTATCTTTAACCTGATACGGCCGTTCATTTGATGAACTACCTTTGCTGTGGGTAAATGCTGGATACCGTCATTCATCTGGAAAGATCACTCTTCCGCGGTCTTTTCGCCGCTGACCTCTGCTTTGGCTTCCGCTGTGATGTCTTCCAGGGATTCTTTGGCTTCGGCAATGGTGACCTTTATGCCCTCATAGCTGATCAAGGCCCCTTTGATGATGGATTTGGCAATCGGTTTGGCAATGCTGCCGATAACCGGAATTACTACCGGGGCCAGAAGTACAACCCCTGCACCGATGGCCAGATTTCCTGCAGTCAGTCCTTTGGGTAAAAATTTCATGGTATTTCCTCCTGAAAAAAATTATAAAAACAGATTCAAGATGAATCTTGAGCCAACCGGAATCATATAACTTGCAATAGTGTGATGAATGTAATATTTACGATATAATCCCCGGCATCGATTTTTGTCAAGAAATAATTAGGATTTTATTAAAATTTTGTTAAAAAATTAGAATGATAGGAAGATTCGTGGCCAGGGCGATATTTTCAAATGAAAACTAACAGAAAACAAATATCGCCTTAACGAAATTCAAATAAACATTTCGTACGAAATTACAGGCTGCGAATTATGGCAAAAACCAGGACAATGTTCACATGAACCCCAAGCAAAAGATGCCTTTTCCGCCAAAAAAAATTCTGTCTCTATCGGACCGTCAGGCCCGGATGGCAGAAATGATTCACCAGGAAAATGTTATTTATGTGGAACCACTTGCAAGGTATTTCAAGGTGTCTGCCCAGACCATCCGCCGGGATTTGAGAGTGTTATGCAACCTGGGTTTTGCCATGCGCATCTACGGAGGGGCAAAATGTCCTGAACCTGCAGCAAACATGGCCGCCAGGTGGCGGGGGATCCCCAATGAAGCGGTAAAGCGGGCTATTGCCCAAAGAGTGGCCCAACAGATTCCCAACGGGGTGTCCGTGGCCTTAGGTGCCGGTACAACCCCGGAAATGGTTGCCCGGGCATTGATGGCCCATGACGATCTTAAAATTTTCACCTGTAGCCTGAATATCGCCCTGCTGGCCAGCGAAAACCCGGGTTTTGAGGTGACCATCGCCGGCGGCCGTCTCAGAAATGCAGACAAAAATGTGCTGGGATCCGGCATGGAAAATCTTTTCAGGGCCTATAAGGTGGATATCGGCATCTGTAGTGCGGCAGGGGTGGATGATGACGGCACACTTCTGGATTTTTCTGAAGAAGATGTCCGGCTCAGGCAGATTATAAAGGAAATCAGCCGGAGTGTTTACCTGGTGCTCGATCAGACCAAGTTCGGTCGTGCCGCCCATGTGCGGGGCGGAAGGATAGTAGACGCTGCCCAGATATTTTGTGACCTTACGCCACCGACAGCTATTTGTTCACTGATTGACCAATCCAGTTCCCGGCTCACCATATGCACCAATGAAGGGTAATCCACCGGCAAATCGGGCAAATCAGATTTCCGGGGAATGATGTCCAAAGATTATATCCGGTGGTTTTGATTCTATAGAATTTGTTTTAAACCAAGGCTTACCAGTTTTTTGTATCCATGTTCCTGAAGTATGGTTTTGAGCAGTTCATCCAGTTTTTTTTCAACGGCAGGGGTAAGAATCTCCAGGATGTGAATGCCATTCTTCTCTGAAATATCAATTAAAGCGGTTTTTGCCTTTTGAATAATCAGGTCGTCAGATTTTTCTTTGAGTTTTCCGGGCATATGCTATTCCTTAGTGTTTTTTAATAAAATCCTAGCAGTTTGAACATTTTTTTACAATACAGTCCGGATAATTTGTCTCTGTTGTATGATTCACAGGTGCATAATCATTTATAAAAAAAATTTAAGGAGAGATCTATGAAACTGCGCAGACTGATGCAATCGGCCGGACTGGTAATGGCCGCCATGTTATTGATGACCAGCCAGGCGTCTGCAGTGGTGGAAATCCAGTTCTGGCATGCCATGGGCGGGGTCTTGGGGGAGCATACTGAAAAAATTGCCAATGATTTCAATGCCACCCAGACGGAATTCAAGGTGGTTACGGTATACAAGGGTAACTATACCGAAACCATGACCGCTGCCATTGCAGCCTTCCGGGCCAATCAGCAGCCCCATATCGTTCAGGTGTTCGAGGTGGGGACCGCCACCATGATGGCGGCCGAAGGCGCGGTGTATCCCATCGAGGATGTGATGACCGATCATGGTTTCACCCTTGACAAACAAGGGTTTCTGCCGGCGGTGATCTCCTATTACCAGACCCCAGAGGGCAAGCTGCTGTCCATGCCCTTCAACTCCTCTACACCGGTGATGTGGTACAACAAGGATGCCTTTGCCAAGGCCGGCATCACCAAGGTGCCGAAAACCTGGGACGAAGTGGCGGCAGCGGCAAAAAAACTGGTGGCCGCCGGGTATGAGAGTGGTCTTTCATTCGGGTGGCAGTCCTGGGTGATGATCGAAAATTTCAGTGCCTGGCACAACCTTGCCATGGGGACCCGGGAAAACGGATTTGCCGGTCTGGACACCCGGTTTACCTTCAACAACCCCGGGGTGAAAAATATGCTGGACCGCATTGCCGGATGGGGCCGGGACAAGCGCTTCCAGTACGGGGGACGCCGGGGGGACAGCCTGCCCCTGTTCATCAATGAAAAATGTGCCATGTGGCTGAACTCATCAGCCTATTACGGGGGCATCAAAAAACAGGCAAAATTTGCATTCGGCCAGGCCATGCTGCCCTATGAACCGGAACTGATTGATTCCCCCCAGAACTCCATCATCGGCGGGGCCACCCTGTGGACCCTCAAAGGCCGTGACAAAGAAGACTACAAAGGGGTGGCCATGTTCATGAACTACCTGGCCTCTCCAGAGGTCCAGGCCTGGTGGCACCAGGAAACCGGGTATGTGCCCATCACCAAAGCAGCCTGGGAACTGTCGAAAAAACAGGGATTTTACAATGAAAATCCCGGTACTGACACCGCTATACAGCAGTTGAACCTCAACACCCCCACGCCGAATTCCAGAGGGGTGCGGTTCGGCAACTTTGTCCAGATCCGGGACATCATTAATGATGAACTGGAAGCCTTATGGAACGGCAGCAAAACCGCTGCCGATGCCATGGATGATGCCGTGGAAAAGGGCAACAAACTGCTGGAAAAATTTGAGAAAGCCAACAAATAAACGGTTTTAAACTATTTCCGGTGCAGGAAACAGCTGTTTCCTGCACCGGAGACAACAGGTTTTCATGATCAAGCGGGTCCATTTTTCTTCTTCTTTTCTTCCCTATCTGCTGGTGCTGCCCCAAGTGCTCATCACCATGGTTTTCTTTATCTGGCCGGCATCCCAGGCAGTTTTTCAGTCTTTTTTACAAGAAGATCCCTTTGGTCTGAAAACCGAGTTCGTGTTTCTGGAAAACTATTATGCATTGTTCCAGGATCCGGATTACCGGGACAGTTTTTCCAAGACCATGGTGTTTGCTTTTTTCACCACCCTGGTATCCATGGGATCAGCCCTGATCCTGGCGGCCCGGGTGGACCGGGTCATCAAATGCCGCACCGTGTACCGCACCTTTCTGATCTGGCCCTATGCCGTGGCACCTGTGGTGGCAGGGGCCCTGTGGATGTTCATGTTTGATCCCACCTTAGGGATAGTGGCATATTTTTTACAATTTGCAGGCATTGACTGGAACCACCGCATGGACGGCAATCATGCCATGATTCTGATCATCCTGGCCGCCTCCTGGAAACAGATCTCCTATAATTTTCTGTTTTTCATTGCCGGCATGCAGGCCATTCCCCGGTCCCTGATAGAAGCGGCAGCCATGGACGGGGCCGGTCCGTTCCGACGGTTCTGGACCATTGTGTTCCCTCTGCTGTCCCCCACCACCTTTTTTCTGCTGGTGGTGAACATGGTGTATGCGTTTTTCGACACCTTCGGCATTGTTCATGCCGTGACCAAGGGGGGTCCGGCCCAGGCCACCCAGATTCTGGTGTACAAGGTTTACAATGACGGGTTCATCGGTTTGGATCTTGGGGGATCGGC
>JAWOEP010000252.1:0-6969 GCA_046482705.1 Desulfotignum sp. | reverse complement strand
GCAGAGAAAGCCTGGCCCCCAACCGGAAGAACCCAAAAGGGAATACTGAACAAAGCGTCAAAGCCCCGGCGGTGAAAACCCCCCTTTTGGCTGTTTCTGCCGGCATCTCCAGGGTTTTTGTTTCATTTTTGGCGATGGTTGTCCAGGGTCCGGCCTGGCCGGGCAGGGCGAAATTCACAGCCACCCTTTCCTGGTTTTTTGCCTGCACCTGTATGGTAAATGCGGTTGTCTGACCGGCAAAAACCGGTTTTGCAGAAACAAAAGCGATATCCATGCCTGTCAGGTTCTTCAGAGAATAAAACAGGGAGATCAGGGCCATGCCCCCTAAAAGAAATACCAGGATAAAGCCGGCATTGTTGTTGTAGTTGATGGAACCGGCCATCATGGCCCCGAGGATGAAGAGAAAGAGCAGCCCGTGCCGGGTGGGGCGGATAAAGATCTGTTTTCTGGTCAGGACCATGGACACCTCTCTGGCAGCGCCTATACAGGAACAGGTACTTTTTTGAAAATATCCATGAGCCTGTCCCTGGAAAATTCAGCCAGATCCGTGCCGGACCGCAGCCTGTGACCGGCCACCCAGGGAAGCATCTGCTGCAGGTCTTCAGGCAAAGTGTGGTCCCGGCCGTGCAGATAGGCCCAGGCCCGGGCGGCCCGGGACAATGACAGGCCGGCCCTGGGGGAAAGTCCGAACTGGAAGGTGCCCGATGTCCGGGTGAACTCCAGGATGTCCTGGAGATATGCCAGAAAGGTATCAGACACATGGACCTGCTCCACTTCTGCCTGGATTTTCAGCACACCGGTTTTGTCCATAAACGGCTGCAGTGCCGCAAGGGCCGGTTCTGCACCGGTGCCCCGTAAAATTCGTTTTTCCGCTTTCCTGTCAGGGTACCCCAGGTGGATGCGCATGAGAAACCGGTCCATCTGGGATTCCGGCAATGGAAACGTGCCGGCCTGCTCCAGGGGGTTCTGGGTGGCAATGACAAAAAACGGGGCCCCCAAAGCCCTTGTTTCTCCTTCAATGGTCACCTGTTCCTCTTCCATGGCCTCCAGCAGGGCGCTCTGGCTTTTGGGGGTGGCCCGGTTGATTTCATCAGCCAGAAAGACCTGGGTGAAAATGGGGCCGGGGTGAAAGGTGAAGGTGGCGGCGTGCTGGTCAAAAACAGACATGCCCAGAATATCTCCGGGCAGCAGATCGGAAGTGAACTGCATGCGCTGGAACTTGAGTCCCATGCACCGGGCCAGCACCTTGGCCAGCGTGGTTTTGCCGATACCGGGAAGGTCCTCGATGAGCAGGTGGCCCCGGGCAAAAATGCATGCCAGGGCCAGGCGGATCTGGGGTTCTTTTCCCAGCACAACAGAGCCCACCTGGTGGACGATTTTTTCAAATAATTGTGTCATCATGGGGTACAGGTTTCCTCAGATCATTCGTTTTTTGCCCATTTTTCCCAGGACCGGATCAGAGAGATAAAGGTCCTTACCCCGATGCCGGACGGGCCTTTGGGGATATAGGATTTTTCTGTAAAATCCCAGGCAGTTCCGGCAATGTCCAGGTGGGCCCAGGGGGTTTTGTCCACAAATTTGGACAAATAGGCTGCCGCGGTAATGGTACCCCCGGGTTTGCCCCCGACATTTTTGATGTCCGCCACCTTGGATTCGATCTGTTTTTCATAGTCTTTGTTCAAGGGCAGTCGCCACACCGGTTCGCCAGCCTCTTTTCCAGCGGCAGAAAGCCGTTCGGACAAAGCATCACTGTTGGATACCAGGCCGGTATAGTGGTGGCCCAGGCCGATGATAACCGCCCCTGTCAGGGTGGCGATATCCACCACGCAGTCGGGTGTATAGGTTTTGATGCCCCAGGCCAGGGCATCGGCCAGAATCATGCGGCCTTCTGCATCCGTGTTCACGATTTCGGATGTGACCCCGTTGTAATGGTGGATGATGTCACCCGGGTGGATGGCCCTGCTGCCGGACATGTTGTCCGTGGCCGGCACAATGGCCACCACCCTGATACCGGGTTTCTCCTCTGCCACGGCTGCCATGGTGGCCAGCACGGCAGCCCCGCCGCACATGTCGTATTTCATCTCTTCCATGCCGGAGGCCGGCTTGATGCTGATGCCCCCTGAATCAAAGGTGATGCCCTTGCCCACCAAAAGCAGGGTGTCTGATTTTTTACCCGGATTGTACTCCAGGGCCACCATGCAGGGCGGGGTGGAAGATCCCTGGTTCACCGCCAGAATGCCGCCCATGCCCAGTTTTTCCATATCTTTTTTTTCCAGGCAGGTACAGGCCAGGCCATGGGTTTTGGCCAGATCAGCTGCATAGTCTGCAAACTGCTTCGGGGTCCATCCGTTGCCCGGTTCATTGGCCATATCCCGTGCTGCACAGGCGGCCCTGGCTGCCGTCACCCCTGTTTTCGCCCCTTTGCGTACTGCTTTGACAGAGCTTTCTGAAAAGAATTTGATATCTGCAAGCCCTTCATAATCGGTTTTCTTTCTGGTGGTTTTTTTGTACTTGGCAAACCGGTAATCCCCTAAAAGAATGCCTTCTGCCAGGGCCCGGGAGCTTTTTTCCACAGGTATCTGCGCCATGTGGGGCACACACACCACCAGGGTTTTTGTTTTGGTTTTTTCACAGACTTTGGCTGTGTTTCCCCCGAGTCTGCGCAGGGTTTCCAGAAAATCGTCCGGATCTTTTTCGGGATCATCTTTGCCCATGCCCAGAACCAGGATACGCCGGGATCCTGATTTTGTTTTTAAGTCCCCATCCGGGTAATACAGGAGTTCTTCATCCATTTTTCCGGAAAAATCCCCCAGTTCATGGGCATTTTTAACCCGGGCCTCTACTTTTGGATCACACACCGGAGGCATATTTTTTCTCTGGATGGCAAAATAGACCACAAGATCAGATACAAGGGTGTCAACAGGTTTTTCAGTGATGGTCAGCCGGGTCTTTTCCATTGGTTTCTCCATATTATTCGGGTAAAGATATTATTTTAACAAAGATTTGATTATACCATGATATTGCTTACCATGGAACCGGCAAGATGTCAGCTATTCTCCTGAATGTTTTTTCAGACACAGGAAATGAAAATATATTGACTTTCAGCGGGGTTTCCTATTCTATCTTGAAAAAGATATGTTCAAAAAAAGTATAGCAGTATGATGTGGCAGTAGAAGCAGACCATACCAGAGAAAAATAAAGACCAAAAAAAAAAGGAGGATGGATATATGGACAAAATGAAAGTGCGTGAACTCATGGTGCCGACAGACAGATTTCCAAAAATATCCGATAACGCATCTTTATTCGATGCACTTTTTGCCCTGGAAAATGCCCAGGAGGCATTTTTATCCGGAAAAGCCGAGCAGAGAGTTTTGCTGGTGGAAGATGAGCAGGAAAAGATTATCGGAAAAATCTCTCCTATTGATCTGTTCAGAGGACTGGAAAAAAAATACAACGAAGTGAATGTTGAAGAAACCCTTGAAAAATTCGGCCTTAGATATATATGGAACAACATGCAAAAAGACTTGAATTTGTGGGAGAGTCCGTTCGAGGATCTGTGCCGCAAAGCTGCTGATGTCCATGTCAAAGATTTTGTCAATATTCCGGGGGAAGGTCAGACAGTTGAAGGAGACGACAATATTTCCATATGCTTTCACCTGTTTGTTGTAAACCGGCACGATACCCTTTTTGTCCTGGAAAAAAATCAATTTGTGGGTCTGCTGCGGTTTTCCGATGTATACAGGGAGGTATCCCGGACAATGAAAGAGTGCACGTTTTGATCATGAAATGATGTAACAGGGCCAGGCTGCCGAAGCGGTTCCGGGCATAGTGAGGCCCGGACCATTATCCTATGAAGATTGGATACGGTCCGGGCAGTCACATTTTTTTATTTTTAAAAAAATCGCGTACAAAGGCAATATGGGTATTCATGGATACATAGGCCGTGTCCGGATCCCGGGATGTGATGGCGTCCAGAATGGCCCGGTGCTGGGTTAAGATTTTTTTAATATTTTTCGGGTCTTCGTATAAGCTGGCCAGGTTCTCCCGGATCCCGTGGAACAAATAGTCGTAAAAATTGCGCATGATCAGGATGTGCAGTGGATTTTTGGCAGCATAGGCAATGGCCATGTGAAAGCTGGTGTCCGCTTCGGTGCCCAGACGTCCGGATTCCACCTCATGCTGCATTTCATCTATGCTCTGGATCAGGGCGGTGATATCGGTTTCATCCGCCCGCTGGGCAGCCAGGGAGGCAGCATTGCATTCCAGGCCCATCCGTACCTCGAGCAGGTCCACCAGGGAGGCGGACTGGGCTTCCATGGCCTTTGCCAGAGGATTTTCCTGCACCGCTTCCATGGGTTTTACAAAGGTGCCCTGTCCCTGTTTCTGGGTAATCAGGCCCATGGTGACCAGGCGCTGAATGGCATCCCTGATGGTGGTGCGGGAGACATTCATGGCCTCGGCCAGCTCACGTTCGGTCATCAGTTTTTCTCCAGGCTTGAGCTTGCCCCGGTAAATGAGTTCCCGGATCTGATCAAAAACCTGATCTGAAATACGTTTGGGCTTTATGGGCTTGATGGATATAGTCATAATCCTTTGTTACATGCCGGTTCTGTTTTTTTAATTCAAAATTTAAACCATAAATTATTTAATATTCCATTCCTTTTATCAAGGTTTTTTTCATCATATCTTAATATGTTAATACCATTCCCCCGTCAAACAGCAGGTCTCCGCCCACCAGGTATCTTGAAAACCGGGAAAACCCGAATACAAACAGATTGGCCACCTCAACCGGTGACATCATTTCCTTTACCCTGGAGGTTCCCATCATGACATCGGTCACCACCTGTTCAGGGGTGATTCCCCGTTGTTTTGCCTGGGCCGCCACCTGGTTCAGGGCCAGGGGGGTTTTGACAAACCCGGAGCTGATGGTAAAAGACCTGATCATGCCTTCGCCTTCAGCAGAGATGGACTGGCTCAAGGCCCGGAGCCCGAATTTGGTGATGTTATAGACCGGTTTGTTTTTGGTGCAGATATGGGCATGGACCGATGCCATGTTGGCAATGGCTCCGGCGCCTGCCTGTTTCATATGGGGTATCACCAGCTGTGACAAAAAAAATGGGGCCCTGAGCATGAGTTTCTGCATCAGGTCATAGGTTTCCATGGGAAACTTTTCCACCGCATCAATGTGCTGGATCCCGGCGATATTGGCCAGGTATCTGATCTGCCCGAGACCGGCGGCCTTTTCCACAGCCGCCCTCACCTGTGCATCATCGGTCAGGTCGGTTTTGATGAAGGTCATGTTTGCCCCGCCCAAAGCCTGTGCCATTTCAACTGTTTTTTCCCCTTCCGTCTCATTGATATCCAGGCCTGCCACGGTTACCCCGTTGACAGCTGCTGCAATGGACACAGCCCGTCCGATGCCGGTGCCGCAGCCGCTCACAATACAGACATTTTGTTTGCCAAAATCATCATCTTCCAGTATCAGGATATCTTTTTTGGTGATTTCAGGTTCTTTGATTTCCATGGTGTTCTCCTTTCAGGTTAACAAGCTTTTATGGGGTGTTTTTTTCAAGGCGCGATGCATAAATTTCCATGGGATGCCGGACCTTTATGGATGATCCGGCCTTTCCAAGCATATCTGAGATCTGCATCATACAGGCCGGACACCCTGTGGACACGGTGGTGCACCCGGTTTTTTCTATGTTTTCCCGCTTGATTGTTCCAATGGTGCTGGACAGGTCATAATGGTAAATATTAAAACTGCCGCCCATGCCGCAGCATTTATCGGAACCCGCCATTTCCTTCAATTGACAGCCGGCCGCGGAGATAACCTGCCGGGGCTGATCTGCCACGCCCAAAGACTTTTTCAGATGGCAGGGATCGTGGTAGGTCACGATATCAGTTCCCGGGTCAGACCCTGCTGGATCTGAAAGATTTTTCAGCGGGTCAATTCCCACCCGGTCCACCAGAAACTGGTTGATGTCCATGGTTTTTTCAGCCAAAACGGTGAGTTTTTGCTGTATATTGTCGGATGGATTTTTGTAGACAGTCGGCCACAGTTTTTTAATGGTGGAGGTACAGGTGGCGCACGCAGTCACCAGGACATCGAAATCATGTTTTTCAAACAGGGCCAGGTTGTGGTCCACCAGCCGGGTAAAGCTGTCTCTGTCACCGGATGCCAGGGAGGGAATACCGCAGCATCCCTGGCCCGGGGGGATAATTACCCCCACCTTGTGATGGGCCATGACTTTCAGGGATGCTTTGGCCACATTGGGAAAAATTTTGTCTATCAGACATCCGGTGAAAAAAGCGGCCCGGAGCCCTGAACCGGTGCTTGTAAATCCTTTTTCCGGCAGGGTTTTGTGAAACGGGGTGGTGCTCAGGGGCATGAAATGCCTGTTGGCCAGCAGCGGAGAGATCAGACGGGCACAGGACGTACCCTGGGCATCGGCAGAGGGTTTTGTGAAAAGGCCCTGGAATCGGCCGGCCCATTCCACAAGCGCGTCAAACCTGCCGGGATTGGCCAGCAGTTGTCTGAAGATCAGTTTTTTGGCAGGGGACAGGCCTTTGTATTCCGCCAGGATGGCCCGTGCCTTGATGAAAATTTCCACCACATTGACTCCGGAAGGGCAGTTGGCGGCACAGGACCCGCAGAGCAGGCACCGGTTCAGCCGTTCGTTCACCCCATCAGGATCCGTGAAAATATTATCCATCAGCCCGGTGAGCAGGGCCAGTTTGCCCCGGGCCACATCCGCTTCTTTGCGGGTCTGCTCAAACAGGGGGCAGACCGACTGGCACATGCCGCAGCGAATGCAGGTCACCAGCTGTTCTTCCAGCTCTTTTACCAGATTTGCCAGCTCTTTCATGCCTGCCATTATAGGTTATATGGCCGATTTTCCCCGGCGCTGGATCGGCGAGGGGCTCGCCTGCTATCGGGGACTTTGTAGGAGCGGCCTCTTGCCGCGATCG
>JAWOEP010000239.1:0-2581 GCA_046482705.1 Desulfotignum sp. | reverse complement strand
GCTGCATACATGTTTTTGAGGGCATTGATATCATAAAGGATATTGAAAAGTTTTTTCAGCCGGTCTGATCTGTCCGGATAATCTGTATTTTCCACACAAAAGATTATCTGGCGGACCGACCGCTTCAATTTTAAGACACTGCCGCCGTTAATGGCCTTTTGCAGCGCATTGATGGAAAAGACATGGTCTGTTTTTCCGGAAACAAAATCTTTTAAATTGATGATTTCCAGACGGGTGACCAGTCCCTTTGATTCATACAGAATTTCGAGCACATCCTCAGGCTGCAGATTGTTCAGTTTAAGGGTGAGGCGAAAATCATAGTGCAGTTGTCCAATGGTTTCCAAAAATCGGGTATGGGTCAGTTTCATTCGGTCAGGAATTTCCGATTGGCCATTTTCAGCTGATTGTGCAAAAATGTCAGGGTGCTTTTCCGGGTGTAAATATGTCTCAATGACATCCCTGACACTGAAACAATCCATTTTTTCTATCCGGGCTTTGATCTTTTCCTGGTTTTGGGCATCTGCCCGTATGAAGCTTTCATGCAGTTCATCAAGGCGCTGTTTCATGGCCAGAACAGCCATTTTGTGGATATATTCCGCAAGATGTGGAACAGACGGCTGGCCAGGAGATGAAAACTGCAAAAATTCATCCGGGCTGAGTGCCGGCATTGTGATATCCAGATCCCGGCACATATCATCCAGATGTACTTCATTGAAGGTTTTCAACAGACTGAGTACATGTTTTTTCTGAAATCGCAGTACTGCCTGTCCCTGTTCCATGAATTTCATCACATGGGGTTCAGCAAGGAAACACAAAAATGCTTCTGCATCAGCAAGGCCCCGGGCAACCCAGATGAATGAAATATAGCGGTCCCGGTATCGGGCTTTAAATTCAATGCCGATGCGCAGGTCAATTTCCATTATTTTTGCCGCTTCAATGAGCTCAATGACAAACCTGGGTTCAATATAGTGGTAATATATCACCCGCAGCCTGCGGATGCCTTTTATCCATGCATCCATGATCAGATGGGTGGGGGATTTTCTTCCGGAAGTATTGGCATCGTGCACATGGTCATCAAATGTAATCTGGTTCCATTCTTCAGGCATTTCCAGAAGGTGGTAGCGGGAGAGCAGTTTTCTTATGACCCTGGGTTTGCCGAAGGCAGCCAGTCTGAAAGTATGGGCCAGCTGCAGTTGCCGGGTATCCTTGCCTTTGGCCCGCACCAGCTCCTTCATGATCTGTAAAAGCACCCGGGCCGTGTTTTTGGGCATGGGGCCGTCAGCTGTATCCAGCACCGCGTCTTTCAGTGCCTTGAGCGCTGCCAGACGGTTTTCAATGACACCACGCTCCATGGATTCCAGCAGGTTGACAATGGCATAGGCGGTGTGAAGCCCTTTTGATTCAGCCAACTCTTTGATACCCAGCGGGTGGAAAAAAGGGTAGTACAGTTTTCGTATATACCCCAGTCTGGCATCTGCATCATAAACAGAGTTGACAATCCTGATGAGGTCATGATCCCGTTTATCAAAAAAAACTGAATTTATGGCAGATTTGTCCATGATTTTTTCAAACAGAAACGCAATCCCATTTTAAAAAAAGCAGAGTAAGCGGCCAGGTGCGCTACCCGGCCGCTTACTCTGTGGGATGCCGGAAATTTTACTTCGGCGTCTGGAATTTTTAATACTGCAGCAATCAGGATATCCTGCGCAATACCCTGGATGCCCAGGCACTGTCATCCATCCGGTTTTCCAGGCTGGTTGCCAGGCGGGACAACCGGCGGGTGTCGCCGGCTTTTTCTTCGGCCAGGGTGTAAAGCTGGGCAGCCAGCTGTGTGTCTTTGAGCTGGATCAGGGCGGTCTGGGCCAGGAACAGCATATCCTCAAACCCGGTGAGCTTTTGTTTGGCTGAAATCAGAATACGGGTCAGAAAAGAGGTGTCAGTGGTCTGGCCCTGCACCAGGGTTATCAGCCGGGCATAAGATTTTTGATCGGTGCAGATGGCTTCTGCTGCTTCAAAAAGTGCCCCTGCTTTTTCCCGGTCTTCCAGCAGCCGAAGATATGCCCCTGCCACAAAGGTATAATCATACATGGTTTTACTGCTGTTTTCCGCTTTTTGGAGCAGGTCGGCAGCCCGGGCAGTGTCATTGAGTTTTTCAACAACAACAGCAGCCAGTTTCACAAGATCGCTGTTTTCAGTGCTCTTTGCTTCAACATCCTTATAAATGTTGCGGATCCATTTTTCATCCTTGAGGGTGGCGGCAATGGCATCGGTAAGTTCCATATAGTGGCTCAGACTCACACATTTTTCCAGAAGCATGGTATAGATCTCTTTTACCCATGCATCATCTTTCAGATCATCATGGATACACAATGCCAGTTTGATAAAATCATTGAAGTTGCGGGTCAGATCCTGGGCCTGTCTGTAAATTTTGGCCCCGTAATAGGTGTCTCCGGTTTTTTCAACAATTTCATGGGCCAGTGCCCGCTTGGTGGCACAGGTGCTGGTTTCCTGTTCTCTGTTGATGAAATCCGCATACAATTCTTTGAACTCTTCGCGTTTTTCCAGCTGAAAGGTTATGGCA
>JAWOEP010000195.1:0-34151 GCA_046482705.1 Desulfotignum sp. | reverse complement strand
TAAACAGTATTTGGAACAAAATAGCTACAGCTATGATATAGGGAGTCAAATAGTATTAAAATAACAGACGATGGGGAAGCAGTGGAAGGTGTAGAAGTGGAATGTGCTGGAAGTGAATTTATTATTGAATAAGGTGATGTTATGAGCAAAACTATATATGCAAGGTGCAAAACCAATAAATATGGTCAAACAAATAGAAGATATTGCACCGAAACTGGTTGTTCTCATGGGAAAGGCTGCCTGGCACACACCCAGAAACGGGGACCGGACCTATATTGAAACATATCATCCTGCTGCAGCAATGAGATTCCCGAAAATACAGAAAAAATTTGAAAATGATTTCAGAAAAATAGGGGAGCACCATGGAAAAAAATCCGGAAAAAGAAAGGATGCTCAAAAGCGTCAGTAATTATGTCACACGATTTGTCACCGATCAGGAAGCCGGCACCCGGCAGGTGAACGCTATCCTGGATGCCATGGACACCGTGGACCGCAGGTTTTTTATAGACCAGCATCCTTATGTGGATACCGCATTGTCCATAGGGCATGGACAGACAATCAGCCAGCCTTCCACTGTGGCCAGGGTCCTGATGCTGGCAAAACTGGCACCGGGTCATGATGTGCTGGAAATAGGTTTCGGCAGTGGATGGAATGCCTGTTTGATTGCCTATCTTGTATATCCGGGCAAAGTCATCAGTGCGGAAATAGTGCCGGAACTGGTGGAGCTGGCAAGAGACAATCTGCAAAATCTGAAAAAGAACATTGATGCAGGTGTCAGGCTTGACAATCTGAAAATTAAAAATGAAAACATATTCGAGAACCCCCATGGAAAATACGACCGGATAATTGCCACAGCAGGGGTCAGCCCTGATATGGTCAGTAAGGTAGAAGATCTGGCCTACAAATTATTGAATGACAAAGGGATTATCGTATGCCCCTATCAAAGAGGGCCCATGATCATCATGAAAAAAGACCACGATGTGATAAAAACACAATTCACCCAAGAACAATATGCGTTTGTCCCTTTGATTTTATAAGAGCCGATCCGGACGAATTTCCTTCCAGATACCTCATCAAACGTATATTTTTATCCAAGCAGCGGCATGATCTCTTTTTCAGACAGATCCTGCCAGTTTTTGTAGGCATCAGCCACGGCAAAGGAGATGCCTTCCCTAATATTGGCACAAAAGATGTCTGCTGAAAAAATATCATGCAATTCCTGTACGGTGCGCAAAGGTGCTGTGGGAACTGCCACGATGGTTTTGGCAGCCTTGCGCTTTTTGCAAAGATGTATGGATGCTTTCATGGTGAATCCGGAGGCAAGACCGTCATCCACCAGGATGACGGTCTTGCCCTGGATATCCGGAAAAGGCCGGCCCTGCCGGAGTTTTTCCCGACGCTGCGCCAGTTCCCCCCCTTACTTTGTCTGACTGTTCCTGTATCTGTTTTTCATTGAGTCTGAGCCCGGAGATCAGCACATTGTTATAAAAAATATCGTTTTCTTCTGTCATGGCCCCAAAACCGGACTCTGTATTGCCCGGAACCTGTATTTTCCGGACAATGACGACATCCATGGGGCAAGCAAGTTTTTTTGCCACCTCTGATGCCAGGGGAATGCCTCCCATGGGAATGCCCAGAATCATGAGATTGGGAAGGCCTTTACAGGAAGGGGCAAGCATGTCAGCGACTGCCCGGCCCGCATCAAAGCGGTCGGTAAACACCCTTGTTTTGTTCCGCAACTCTTTATTTTCGTAAACAGTATTCATAATCTAAGCCGACTCATTACCCGGGCAATAAGGTTGTTTGTTTTTGTAAAAAAATTCTGTTGTTTTTCTGACCTTAATTTTCGTTTTTTGGATGATGATGTGCAATCAGGAAAACCATGTACATGCCGTAGCGGCTGTATGTAAAAAAACAGATGCCGGATATGTAGTTTTTTTGTAAGTTCGGCAATGTCTTTGTTCCGGAAAATGGGGGGGAAGGAGGGATAATACCAACTGTCTTCTACAGGGTTAAGTTTTTGAATATACAGTGTTTCCCCGATGGAACAGTCGGTGACCGATGTATTAGGGTAAAGATAAACAACAATTAACACATATTATAATGGTGTGACAGTGAAAAAATATCAGGAGAAGTGAAAAGTGGAAAATTCATTTATAACGGCCCTGTCCATGAGTGTTATGGCTGCAGCGGCAACCTCTCTGGGGATATATACCATCCGCCGGTATGCGCAATGGGGTCAGCATAACGCTTCGTATTTTATGTGTTTTGCTGCAGGTATCATCATTAGTGCCTCATTTCTGCACATTATTCCCAAATCTTTGTCTATGAATTCCAGTGCCCCGGGCTACATTCTTGCGGGTTTTTTTGTCCTCCATGTATTCAATCGGTTTGTCACAGCCTTTGTCTGTGAAAAAAATATTGAAAACAAAGAGTATACCATCGGGGTTATTCCCATGCTCGGTATTGGATTTCATTCCTTTATTGACGGATTCACCTATTCCATCACGTTTAATATAGATTTTTTTACAGGAATTCTTGCAACCTTCGGTATGGTGCTCCATGAATTTCCAGAAGGTATCGTCACATATCTTTTATTGGCCAGAGCCGGATTTTCTCGTCAGAAGTCCCTGGTTTTTTCATTTTTGGCGGCCGCTCTGACGACCCCGCTGGGAATGCTTGTTTCATATCCGTTTGTCACCCAGATCAGCGGTCAGCCATTGGGTGCATTGCTGTCTTTGTCTGCCGGGGCGCTCATCTATGTGGGGGCGACCCATCTTCTGCCTGAGGCGGAAGATGACCAGAAAAAATACAGTATTCTCGCCCTAACTGCAGGCGTAATGGCAGCTGTCGTTATCGTTGCCTTAAAGCCTTGAAAGGCTTTTACACTTATACCGATTCACTGGGCTTTTTGATGGATCAAATGTCTGCAACAGGACCAAAACACCGGCAGCATAATTTGATTAAAAGCCTGTAATCGTAAATTATGAAAGGAGGAAAGAACAATGAGAGATGATGTAAAAATGCTCGATAACAATCTGGTGATAACAGGGATGTAAAATCATCCTGGGAAGGTCAGATTCGTGGAAAAAACTACACTCTGGACTGCCTAGGTATAACGTAACAATCTAAATTTAAAAGGAGAAACAAAATGACTGCAATCATGCCCAGACCAAGGTATCGTAACCGTGCACTGCGAAGAAATATGGGAAACATGTGGGATCGGTTTATGCTGGATCAGGATCTGTTTGGACAAATGGAAGATGGGCCCTGGTTTCCGGCCGCTGATATCAATGACAATGATAAAGAAGTGATTGTTACAGCGGAAATTCCCGGGCTCGAGCCTGATGATGTCGAGATAAAAGCCTCGGGAGATATGCTCACTATCCGGGGTGAAAAAAAGAGAGAAGAAAAGGATGATAACCATTATGAACGGTATTTTGGCAGTTTTGAACGGACTTTTCAGCTGCCTTCAGAGGTGAGCAGCGATAAGGCAGAAGCAACGTATAAAAATGGTGTATTGAAGATCAAACTGCCCAAATCAGAGTCTGAATCCAGAAAAGCCATTAAAATCATGACTCAATAACATTCGGGCGGGCCCTGTGAGCAGTGCCCGCCGTTAAGCTTTTGTTCCGTTGATTACATCCTGAGGCAAAGAACTGAACTTGACAAAGAAGTTGATACGGTCGGGGATCCCGGCAGGGTAAAAACGCATTTTACACAGGAACATTAGGTATTTGTTCCCTTGATCATATAACTCGATGATCGAGTATAAGGGGTGAAACAGGATGCAGATTGAATTAACACCGATGTCAAGCACGCTGCTTTCAATCGGCGGCATTTTTTTATTGGGATTTGCCGCCGATCTGGCCGGCCGCTACACACCGCTTCCCCGGGTAACCCTTCTGCTGCTCTGTGGGCTGCTTTTCGGACCTGCTGGACTCGACCTGCTGCCCCACCGGTTTATCGATGAATGGTTTCCCCTGCTGACCCATATTGCCCTGTGCATGGTGGGGTTTCTTCTGGGTGAAAAGATCACGGTTTCCGCCATCCGTGAAAGGGGAAAATCTGTGTTGTGGATGTCCGTCGGTCAGGCAATGGGGGCCAGTCTGTTGGTGGGTACGGTATTATTCCTATGGGGGACGGCCCCGGCGTTTGTTCTGATAATGGCCGGAATTGCCCCGGCCAGTGCGCCGGCAGCCATTTTCGATGTTGTGAAGGAAAGCGGAAAAAAATCACACTTTACAAAAATTTTGCTGGGTATCGTTGCCATTGATGATGCATGGGGCCTGCTGATCTTCAGTTTTCTGCTGGCGGCAGCCTCGGCAGTCAGTGGCCAGGGCGGTGCAGTGGATGCATTTTTAACCGGATGTGGAGAGGTCGCAGGCAGTGTTGTTCTGGGGCTGCTCATCGGTCTGCCCATGGCCTTTCTTACGGGCCGGGTCCATCCGGGAGAACCTACCCAGGCGGAAGCCCTGGGACTGGTGATCATCTGTGCCGGCACTGCCGTGCTGCTTGATTTGTCGCCTATTCTGGCGGCCATGGTCATGGGAAGTACCGTGGCCACACTGGCCAGTCACCATGAGCATCCGTTCAATGAAATAAACGAAATTGAATGGCCGTTTATGATCCTTTTTTTTCTGTTGGCCGGTGCTTCTTTGCACATAGAAGAACTGACTGCTGCAGGCGTAATCGGGCTGCTTTATGTTATTGCCCGAATGGCAGGTCTTTACAGCGGTGCCAGGCTTTCCGCCCACCTGCTCAATGCAGATCCTGTGGTAAAAAGATGGCTTGGGTGCTGCCTGTTTCCCCAGGCCGGTGTGGCACTGGGAATGGCACTGCTGGCAACGGATCGGTTTCCTGAATTAAAGGATCTGATATTACCGGTTGTCATAGGCTCTACTGTAATTTTCGAAATAATCGGACCTGTGATTACCCGGCACGTGCTCAATAAAATCAGCAATGAAAACGAATGATTGCAGCCTGGCTCAAAACACGAAAAAGTTAAAAAGATGGGGGGGCGCTGCTTTATCATGTTATCTTGTGTGCATCATTTGACCTCCCTTTTGGAAACCTGTGTTCCATGGGTTAGCTCAGACGAGGGATAGAGGACAACCAGTTGGCCCGGCTCTAAACCGCCCTTTACCTGGGCTTTGATGCCGTTGTTTTGGCCGATCTGGACACGACGCAGTTTAGCCATACCGTTTATCACCACAAAAACCGCCCAATCTCGTCCTTGTCGGAATAAAGCGCTAGAGGGAACAGCAATGGCATTTTTATCCTCCCAAATGACGATCTGTACCTCAATGCGGTAGCCATGACCGAGTCTATTCAAATTTTCCGGTGGATTGGCAAAGCTAACAATGACATTTACACGCTGCTCCTCCACTCCGAGAGCGGAGATTTTTGTAAAGCCCCGGGGATCTACCCTCTCAACAACCCCGTTCAAGTCATGGGGGCCACCCCAATCGGTAAGGATCACCTGATCTTCCAGGGAGACTTGAATGGCGTCGGATGATAAAAGTTCAACCACCACTTCGAGATCGTTTTCAATGTTGCCGATCTCAATGACAGGCGTACCAGCCGGCAAGGTCGATTCACTTTCCTGGATGATGCGAAGAACTGAACCGGTTGCCGGCGCATGGATTGGAATTACAGCTGTCCGTTCAACGCCTTTTGACAAATTGTTACCAAAACTGATCAGATGGGCACGGGCCTTGGCAACCTCAGCTTTTTGAACAGCAATGGCGGCTTGTGCATTGCGTAGAGCTGCCGAGGTAGTCCGTGTCTCGTGTATTGCACGATCCAACTCTAGCTGACTTATGGAATCGGATAATATCAAATGGCGCATACGCTTAAGCTGGAGATTTGCAAGTTCCTTATCTGCAACCGCCCGGTCCTGTTCTGTACGAGCAAGTTCCAGGGCCGCTTTTGCAGCGGATAGATTTGCGCTGGCCTGGGCCTTGCTGCGAACATCCAGCAGCGTGGGATAGGACGGCTCCATCTTTGCGATCACACTTTTTCCTTCAACAACCAGATCTCCAGGCTCGACATCCATCCTCAGAAGCCGCCCGGCCACCGGCGTGGACACCACATAGGCATCGTGAACACGGGTTCGTCCTTCTTCAGAAATGGTGACCCGCATATGGCTGCGTTTAACTTCGCCCATATCCACTACCATGGGTTGGGGCCAGAATGCATATGTCAACACTGCGCCTATTGCAATGATAACACCTGATATTATGATTTTTCGGGAAATTTTTTTTTCCATTTTGTTTTATTCTCTTGTCTTGAGGACGGAGACGAGATCCGCCTTATCCATATCGCGTTTTACCAGGAAGCCTGACACAATGGCGGCACCCATGACCGCGATGGCCGCAGTACCGTAGCTTTCCGGTGAGAAAGACGCGGGTATCTGATATAAGTCTGTGCTGAACCCCTTGGCAATCCCAAACGAAAGGAAATAGCCGAGAACGGCACCCATGGGAAGGGCGCCAAGGGTGACGGCAGCAAGTTCCCCAAGCAGCACAAAGGAAGCTTCGCCTTTGGTGAAACCGATCACCCGCAGACTTGCAAGATCCCGGGCACGTTCAGCATAGGCAATACGTGCTGCGTTATAGACGATACCAAAAGTGATCACAGCGGCAATTGCCGCCATGATGTAGCGCATGGCCCCGGCTCCGGTATCCATCTGTTTTTGGAGTGCAGCCTTGGCATCGCTTTTCAGGCTAACCCCGGCCACCGACGGCATCTGCTTGAGGGTCCGGTAAATCCGGGCACTTTGGGTGCTGTCAATGCGCAGATAGGCGGCGGAAATGCGATTTTGTTCACCCAAGGCGCGGTTTAGCGCACTAATCTGCATAAAGGCCGGCGCACCCAGCAGTGTATCGGCAACACCGGCTACGGGAATAAACAGCACCGGGCGGCGGCCCTCCCGAACCTCTACGGTGAGTATGTCGCCGGGGCGGGCGGCAAGGATATCCGCCAGCGCCTGTGCCAGAATGATGCCTCCCTTGCCCAGGTGAATTGTGGCCATCCTGCTGTCCACGGCCCGGTTTAAGCGAGGCAAAGGCACCAGACCATTGATAACGCCCCGATGACTGTTGCGTCCGTGGTGCAGCACAACGGGTACGACGCGCACCGGTTCCACCTCGATCACGCCGGAAAGGCTTTGTAGCTCGAAAACCGTCTTGTCCGACATTGCTTCGTTAAAGGTGACGGTCACATCGCTGCGGTCGATCACATTAAATGTCAGGTCGATCATATGGGAAAAGCCTGTCATGATGCCGATCATGGCAACGGACAATGCCATGCCAAAAGCAATGCCGATCATTGCGCCGGCCATACGTCCAGGATGCCGTGTCAGTCTGCGAAGAACCATGCGGCTGGGCTGATCAAGAACTGCATTGAAGGCCTTGCCAAAGGCGCCGGTGTGGCTGTAATCCGGGGGAATTGGCGGACGCATGGCTGCTGCCGGGGTAAGGGCAAAGACACGGCGCAGTACAAAAAGGCCACCAGCGGAAGCCGCCCCGACGCTGACAAGAAATCCCGTTATAAAGGCGGCTGGATCGAGCTTGAACACCAAAAAAGGGAACTTGAAATAGGCAAGATAAAGGTTGACCATGGCCCGTCCTGCTGCAATGCCAAAAAGACAGCCCGCCAAAGCCCCTCCTGCGGCGATGGCCACCACAAGCTTGAAGTAATGGACACCCACTTCAAAATCAGAATAGCCAAATGCCTTGATAAGTCCGATCTGTTCACGTTCTGACTGCACCATGCGTGAAATAACAATGTATAAAAGGAAAGCAGCTACTGCAAGAAATATGGGTGGAACCCCGGTACTCATGGTACGCAGACCATCGATTTCCTCACTGACAAAACGGTTGGATATCTGGTCTTTGCGGCCGTAGGCGCCGGTCCCGCCATAGGGTTTGAGAATCCTGTCTGCTGCATCCAGGGCGGCGGGCAGCCTGACGTTAGGGGTAAGCAGCAGGAGTGCCTCGTTAAAGGCGCCTTCCATGTCGTAAGCGGCTTCCAGGGCCTTGCGGCTCATCCATATGACGCCAAAACGAGAATCGTCCGACACCAGTTCTCCGGGGGCAACGGTGTAGAGAAACTCGGGGGATTTGGCAAGTCCAACAATGTGCAGGATGCGGCGTCTTCCGTTCATGGTGGCGGCAATTGTGTCACCGGGTTTAAGCCCGTGGGCCCCAGCAAAGCTTTGCAAGAGCAGAATTTCGTCAGGGTGATTGTTTTCCAGACTACGCCCCTCGGTGAGATAAATATCGTTTATCCGTGGTTCTCTGAATTCAGGCAGTGAGACTGTTTGGGCTTGCAGCGGCAGGTCCCTGCCGGAAAGATCGATCAGGGCACTTCCGGTGACCCGTCCCTCGGCTGCAGCAACGCCGGGGATGGCGGCAAGATCCGCAATCATATGCTCCGGCGCCCGTTTGACCGGCGCAAAAACATCGGCAAGGCGATACCGTTCGTAATACGCACGCCTTGTTTCATCAAGGGAGGTCACAAGACCCGACATCATGACCAACATCAGCACGCCCACAGCAATGACCGCACCGATGGCAAGGGCCTGGCCTTTGATACGCCACAAGTCACGCAGGAGTTTGCGGTTTAAAGGGCTCATGTATGGGTCACCATTGAATATCTTCCGGGTTGCGTTTTGTTTTGTTTTCCACGACCTCTCGAATACCACCATCGGCGAAATGAATTACCCGGTCTGCCATTTCCGCAGTCGCTGCAGCATGGGTCACAATAAGCACGGTTGTTTTCAGTTCTTCGTTGATATTCTTTAACACTTTTAATACAGAGCGGCCAGTGGCGCTGTCAAGGGCACCGGTTGGCTCATCGCAGAACAGGACCGTGGGCTTTTTTGCCACGGCCCGGGCAATGGCCACACGCTGCTGTTCTCCGCCGGAAAGCTGGGATGGAAAATGATCTGCCCGGTTACCAAGGCCCACCAGCCCAAGTGCGTCATCCGGGTCCATGGGGGAACGGGCAATCTCGGTCACAAGCTCCACGTTTTCATAGGCCGTAAGACTTGGCATCAGGTTGTAAAACTGAAAGACAAAACCCACATAATCCCGGCGGTATCTTGTCAAAGCCCTATCGGTCATGGCGCTCATCTCCTGATCCTGAAAGAACACAACGCCTTTAGTTCCCCTGTCCAGGCCGCCAATGATATTCAAAAGGGTAGATTTACCGCTTCCCGAGGGGCCAAGCAGCACAACAAGTTCCCCTGCCGGTATTTCGAGATCAACCCCGCGCAGGGCATGCACAGCCGCCGGCCCCTCGCCGTACACTTTTGTCAGCCCCTTGATAGAGAATGCGGGAAAAGTTTTTTTGGGGGATTCATCCGGCATAGTATCACCTTATTTAGTGGGTTTGGCATCGATCCAGCCCCAGGCCTCAATGCTATTACGAAAACACCGAGAAAGATGAGATGGCGCCCAATGCAAAAATCCAGAGGGCCAGGATAGATCCGATCCAGAAAACGTGCGGCCCGGTCAAAATCCTGATCGGCCATGGCCGGAAGCATGCCGTGGACAAATCCCTTTTTATCTTGGGATGCCCTAATGTCACTCATGGCCGGATCTCTTTATGTTGTCCTCCTTTTTCCTGATTCTATTTATTGTGGGTGTGGAAATATAATACAGGAATAAGTACAAGTGTTAACAGGGTGGATATAAGCACGCCGCTTGCCAGAGTCAAGCCCAAAGGTTTTAATGAGGGTTCGAACACCAGAACGCCGCTGCCGAACATCACAGTGGCAGCCGTCAGCAGAATTGGCCGGGCACGCTGCATGCCGGCCTGGATTACGGCCTCTTTTAACTGCATTCCTTCTTTTTCCCGCAGTTTTATGAAATCCACCAGCAGTATGGAATTGCGCGCGACAATTCCAGCCAAGGCAATAATGCCAAGAACGCCGGTACCCATAATGTTAAGGCCCAGAAGCCAGTGCGCCGGCAGCACCCCGATAAATATCAGCGGGATTGGCAGCATGATTAAAAACGGCAGGGTATAGGAACTGAACCAGCCTGCCAGCAGCAGATAGATAAGCAGCATAACTACGGCACCGGCAGAACCCAGATCCCGGTAGACATCACGCGTCATTTCCCACTCACCAGACCAGTAAAGCCTGGACTGCGCTGTATTCAATGGCGGAGAAATCCAGCAAACGGAACTTGGTGCTTTACCCGCTTTTGTGGTAAGGTTTTTGCTGACTGCCAGCTGGACTGTCAAGGGCTGTACAAGGGACCGGTCCAGATCCGCTACCACTGTGCTTACAGGCACCATATTTCGACGGTATCGAACCTGATTTCCTGTTTGTCGCTTAAAATTCACCAGATCTTCCAAAGGCACCGGATGACCATTTATGCTGGGAATATAGATTGTTTTAAGCGCCTGCGCATTGTCACGCACAGATTTGTCCAGCCGCAGAATTACCGGCACCGGATCCCGGGATGAGGGGGTCGCCCAGGTTGTGACGACACGGCCCTTTACTGCCAGAAGCAGTGTGCGCGTCACCTCCGCAGGAATCACCCCGCGGGTGGCAGCCCGCTGGGGATCGACCCATACATTGAGAAGAGGCAAAGGGTCGTTTGAAATTTGTTCGGTGGTCACCACCCCTGGCTGACTGGTCAGCAAGTGTTCAATCCGGTCTGCCATTTGCTGACGGGCATGGGCATTTGGACCGTAGATTTCAGCAGTGATATCCCGGTCACTGGAAGGCCCGGAAGGAATGCGGCCGATATATCCTTTGGCATTGTAAGGGGCCAGCCAGTTTTTTAATTGATGAAGTACTTCCCGGCTGACTTCATAACTGAGCCGTTCTCGCGCCTGCTTGGGCATCAATTCCACATGCACACTGGCACGGTGGGGCGGCACTTGTGCGGGAATCTGTATCCCTGATGGCGGATAAATGAACGGTGCCGTTGTTCCGGCATACACGGTCAAAGATTTTACTTCCGAAAGCTTGCGAAGTTCTCTGCTGACAGCCGAGGTCGCAGTAAGGGTTTGGGTTAGTGTGGCCTCGGCAGGCAGCTTGATTTCCACCACAAAAATTTGACGATCCAGCAGGGGGGTCAATCCGACCTGTACCCAGCGCAATCCTACCAGAGAAAAACTTGCCGCAAGCAGTATTAACAGGCACAGATACAAAATCCAGCGCAGGATTGCGTACGTCATCATCGAACCCATCAAGACCCGGTAGATGTGATGATACCTTTTTTCCTCCTGTCTTTTTTTCGGCATGCCGTTGTCAGATGACTGCTTTGGACCAGAAGAAGTATCTACCTTCAGCAGCCGAAAACCAAAGTAGGGTGTAATCGTGAGGGCAACCAGCAGAGAAAACAGTACAGCTGCAGACGTACCTACCGGTATGGCCCGGCTATACTGGCCCATTTCTCCGGTGATATAGGCGGTGGGAAGAAGCGTTGCCACAACAAGCAGATCTGCCAGAATGGTGGGATTACCCACTTCGTTTACCGCAGTAACGGTGAGGTCCCGGCTTTTTTTACCGGCTTTGCGAAACTGACCGGTGACGTTTTCCAGCATTACCACGGCATCGTCGGAAAGAATTCCGATAGCCAGTATCATTGCAGCAATGGAGATCGGGTTAAGAGTAAACCCCAGTTGATTGTAGATAAAGGGAACAATAGCCAGGGAAGCCGGCATCATCATGGCAATAATTACGGCGGCCCGAAAACCCAGTCCGAGCCAGATGATACCCACCACTATCAGGGTGCCGGACAGCAGCTGACTCAGTACATTATAGACCCGTTCGGTCGCTTCTTTTCCCGCATCATAGCTGACCGCAAATTTCATGGTGTCCGGAACCAGTTCGGATTTTATTTCAGCCATGCGCTGATGGAGACGGCGCGTCACATCGCTGAGATTTTTGCCGGCAAGTGTGGTCACGGCGACAGTTACTGCGGGAAAGACTGCTGACTGCCCCTGCTGCCAGTTCAGGACCGCCTGGTTCCGGTGTACTATGCCGTCATTGATATCTGCCACATCCTCAAGATATACCGGACCTGCAGATCCCTGGCCCACTGGAATGCGCCCCAGTTTATTGCGGCTGCTGATATCGGTTCCCGCCTGTATGGCTGTCACCGGGGCATTTTCTAAAAATCCCACAGGAATCTGCCGGCCGGCGCCGGCAATGGCTTGCGCCATCTGGTTCAGGGATATGCCGTGAACTGCCATTTCCTGGAGCTTCGGCAATACTTCAATGGCCTGTTCATCTCCACCATGACGTACAATGCTGCGTACACCAGGTACTGATTCGAGGCGAACACAGATCTCTCCGGCAACCTGTTCCAGTTGCTTAGGAGAATGGGTTTTGCTGCTCAGGGTGGCCATGAACATGACCAGCTGTTCTTCTCCAAAGGTTTCAATGCTGGGCGGACCGGCAGTAACCGGCAAATGGTCTGCATGGACATTGAATAGTTCTTCCAGTTCGGCAAAAGCCTCGGCTTTAACGGTTCCGGGTTCAAATTCCACTGTCAGAAGGGCGGCGTGGTCCGTGCTGCTGCTGTGTATTTTTGTCACCGATGATAATTGTTGAATCCATGTACCGGCACGCCGGGCCAGCTGTTCATCCACACGTTCCGCACCTCCGCCGGGCCAGGGTATCATGACCATGGCAGTGGGGACATCAATATCGGGGCGGTCTTCCCGCGGAGTAACCAGAAGGCTGTAGCCGCCCAGAATAAAACATGCAATGATAAATAGGGGAACCAGAGGAGAATCCAGAAGACGATTGGCAAACCGTCCGGCCAGGCCGAGCGGTTCCATCAGAAAGATTCCCGATCCGTTTGAATCTGTTGACCGTCCCGCAAATCAGAGGAAGGATTCAGCACAACAAATTCTCCTGCATCCAAACCCTGAGAGACGGCCACAAAGCTGTTTTTATCAGATTTTTGCGGTGCAAGGCGAATCCAGCGCAGAGAAACAAAATTTTTGTTCTGCTTTTGTTCAACAACCAATACCCCGGTGAGTTGGCCCCGGCGAATCAGCGCTGCTCCGGGTAATGCCACAAGACCTTTTTGTCCGGTTTCATTCAGCAGTACAGTAACCACCTGCCCGGGCTGGATGGTTTTGGGCGGATTTTTCAATGAAAGCCGCAGCACCTGACCGGCAGAACTATTTTCCATAACCGGTAAAATCGCCACATAGCTTGCCTGCAGCGGTGTACTCATGGAGGGATCAAGTACTGAAACTATATCCTGCGGGGTTATCTGATCTGCTGTCTTTGATGGAACGGGAACATCGATTTGCAGTGTTGTCCGGTCTTCCAAGATTAATACAGGCCGTCCCGGAACGATGAAAGAACCTTCATCCATAATTACTTCGCTTACTATGCCGGTAAAAGGGGCGGTAATGTCTGCATAGGTGCGGTTAACCTGCTGAACCTGTAACCCGGCCCGGATTTTTTCTACATTTGCCGCAGATTTTTGTTGTTTCACCTGGGCCAGTTCCAGGCGGTTACGGGCTATCAGATCTTCTTCGTACAGTCTTTTTAATCGGTTGACATCCCGCAATGCCTTGGCAGCAGATGCTTTGGCCGCTTTGAGTTGTGCTTTGGCTCCTGCGATAGCAGCTTTTAAATCCCGGGATTCGATGTGGACCAATATAGCGCCGGCACTTACATGATCCCCGGCTTGCACCCTGATTGACTTGATCGTTCCATTTGTGCGGGTGCTGAGCACAGCCCGCCGCCCAGGGCTTACCACGCCGGGAAAATGGCGCAAAAATGGTTTTTGCCAGGGCTTGATTTCCACCACGTTCACGCTCACCGGTTCCTTGGTGCCGGGATCAGATGTGCCGTTATGGCCCCGGGATTCAAAGCAGCCTGCCAGCAGCAGAATGGCAAACAGGGAACAACAAAAAACGGGGTGAGATTTTTGTTTGATGATGCTCATCGGATTTCTTCCGGCAGGAGCGTTAACGGATCTTTTCCATAGCGCAGGCAATAGTTCATGGATGCCAGTAAAGTCTTGTAGTGATAGCGGGTGTATTCAAGCTGGCGATGATACAGGCCGGCCTGGGTGGAAAGCAGATCGGACATGTTTCCCAGACCCTCCTCGTATCGCCGGTGTGCCAGTCTCAGTGCACCTTCAGCAGCTTCCAATGCATCGACCGAAGCCTGCCAGGCAGACCAGGCGGCCCGCCATTCACTGATGGCAAACTGCTGCTCTTTTTTTATTGTGCGCCGGGTATGTTCCACCCCGATCCGAGCCAGGTTTTTTCTGGCCCGGGCCTCTGCAATTTCCCCCTGACGTCCCAAACCGTCAAACAGGGACCATTGCAGATTAAGCGCCACAAGCCAGCCGTCGGCAGACATTTCAAAGGGTTCATCTCCGTCAAACCATTGCTGCCGGGCCAGCAGATTGATTCTGGGAAGCCATTGTGCTTTGGCCTTGTCCAAACCTGCGGCTGCGGCTTCCTGTTCTGCTTGCCGGGCCTTCAGGTCGCTGCGCTTTTTAGATGGCATCTGTTCCGCTACAGGCGGTACAGGCTCGGGCAAATCATCGGTTAACATAAAATGTTCCTGTGGCGGCAGATCCAGCAATACCGCAAAATTTATTTTGGCCTTGCGCACTTGTGCTTCCGCGGTTCTCATACGGGCTCTGCCTGCTGCCACTTCCGCCCGGGCTCTCACAACATCCAATTTTGCAACCAGGCCCTCCTGATAAGCGCCATCTGCCATATCCTGTGCCTGCTGTGCGGCTTCGAGCGCCATACGGGATGCACGTTCATCTGCCTGACGTACGGCAACAGCATAATAGGACCCTGCCACCTGAAACCGCATCAGTTGTTTTCCCCACTGATAGGCCATGCGGCGCGCCTGAACCTCTTTATTGGCCTGTTCACGGGCTTTTAAGGCATCAGCATTGAACACTGGCTGTATCACCTGAATTCCTCTGATCATCCCATCCACCGGACCAAAATCCCGGTAATCGAGACGCGGTGGAAGGTTGAGCAACGGAACCGGAATGTCATTGATCAAAGAAGAATCCGCTCGCAGCAAGGTGGCATCAATGGAAATTTTGGGGAGAAATGCCTGAGCGGATCGCTGAAAACCTGCGCTTGCAAGTGCATGTTGTGCATCCAGAATCTGCAGCTCGGTGGCATTTCTTTCAGCCAGGTCAAGCGCTTGTTCAAGGGTCAGTTCTTTTGCCTGGACAGAAGAAACCAAAAACAATAAAATCATCATCCAGTCAGTTTTCAAAACCAAGTTCCTTTTTCTTAAAAAGTCCGAGGTAAGGGTCATGAAACTTTTAAAAGTTTCATGACCCTAAGGTACTGTATAGGTTCATGCCGTTATTTTCTCCATATAGGTCCAACAGTTTGAATAAAATTGGTATACGAAAATGGTAATCTTCCCAGGTTTATAAATGAATCCGTAAAAACCTGTATATCTTGAGAAAGAAGGCTGTAAGAGAATAGGACAGCTGGCGGCTGGCTTAAAAAATCACGGCTACCTTCGGCCACTGAAAGGTGTCAACCATCAGATATCTTTGAGGAGTCGCTCCCCCGAAGATTGCCTGGCAGCTGCTGCAAACAATTCCAGGCTCTGTTCCAGCGCTGTCAGCTCCAGGGTGTCGCCCAGAGATAGATCCTCTTTTCCCATATTTTCAAAGGCTGTCACAACATCCATGACAGTCATGCTTTCAATATCCCGGGCCGGGGTAAAGCCGGGTTCAGGGTCACTCACTTTGAAAAGAATGCGGCTGCGGACCAGTTTTTCCATAAAAACCGATGTGATGTTCGCAGACAGGTGGAGATGCTCGGCAACAGATAAGGATGTCACCGGCGCCCTGCCCTGGGCGAACCGGTTCACACAAAAAACCGCTATCCTGAGGAAGATCAATTTTTTCAACCGCACACTGATGTGCGCATATTCCGGGTCATCTTTCTGAAGCGCATCAAAATGTTCCCAGACAAAGGAGATTTCAGCGCCGAACAGTACAATGGTCCAGGACGCATTCAGCCACAACAAAAACAACGGTATGGCTGCAAAACTGCCGTAAATGGCATTATAGGTGGAAACCCCCACCTGGAATTGCAGATAGGTTATCTGGGCCAGCTGAAAAATGGTGCCGGCAATGACACCTCCGGTCAGAGCGGCCCGGACATTTACATTTTTATTGGGAATGAACATATAAAAAAAGGTAAATACCATCCAGACCGTTAAAAAGGGAATTATCTTCAAACCAAAAGAAAGCAGACGGCCCAGGATGACTGGAAGATCAAGGATTACCATGAATTTTTCCAGATAACCGGTGACAAAAATGGTGGCGCTGCCGGAAAAAATCACCAGCAGCCCGGCAGCCATGGCAATGGAAATATAATCGGTAATTTTGCGGATCAGAAGGCGGTTTCCCCTGACCCGCCAGATCCGGTTGAATATATCTTCCATGTGGCCCATCATCTTTATCAGCGCATACATCAAAAAGATGATGCCCAGCACCGCCATGAGCCCGCCTTGGGTTCTTTCCAGCAGATTGACGGAAAAAGTCAAAACATTCTGGATGATCTGTTCCTGGCCGGCAAACAAAGACAGTATCCGGGTTTCAAGATATTTCTGGAAACCGAAACCCTTGGCAATGCCGAATGCCATGGCCATGACCGGTACAATGGATAACAGGGTATACAGGGTTAAGGCAGATGCCTGCAGGCTGCACCGGTCCCGGACAAATTCCTTGAACGAAATCCGGAAAATATCATATCCGAATTGCAGGTATCTGTTCAGCACGCTTTTGATATTTTTTCTCCTTAGGCCCATGGTCAGAATTAAATATCCCATAGATGCGTCGGATTTTAAGGAATGGGTCTTAAATAACTTATCCATTTTTCTATATCCGGGAGCGCGGGCGTCCCGCCCGCAGTAACGATGCAGGCGGGACGCCTGCACTCCCAGGTTAAGTTATTTAGGAACATCTATTCTCAAAAATCAGACCACGCCGGCGGCCACCTTCACCAAAGCACATTGAAAAGATGCCCGAGAAGCAGGTACATCATGCCGGTGATGATAAAGACCATCAAGATATTGAATATAAATCCGGCACGCGCCATCTGCGATATGCTGATCAGCCCACTGCCATAGACAATGGCATTCGGCGGCGTAGCGACCGGAAGCATGAATGCACAGCTGGCGCCCACAGTGGCTGGAATTACAAGCAACAAAGGGTCCCGACCCATGGCAACCGCCACTGAGGCGAGAATAGGCAAAAAAGCGGCACCTGTAGCTGTGTTGCTGGTTATTTCCGTCAAAAAAATAACAACCAAAACGGAGGACATGACCAGGACGATGACCGGCAGCCAGTCAAGTCCGCCAAGTGACGTCCCAATCCATTTTGCTAAACCGGTATGCGTTATTCCTGCCGCCAAACTCAACCCGCCGCCAAACAATATCAGCACTTTCCAGGGCAGTTTTTTGGTATCTTCCCAACTCAGAACAAACTTTCCTTTTTTAAAATCCACAGGCAATAAAAACATCATGACCGCAGCAAAAATTGCGATACCGGTGTCCGAAATATTCGGAATATAGGTTTCAAGCAAAGGCCTTATCACCCAGAGAATTGCCGTCATTCCAAAAACAACGGCCACCATGACTTCCGCCCTGCTCATGCTGCCGGCTTTTTCAAGTTCCATTCTGATCATATCCGCCCCACCCGGAATTTCTTTTGTCTTCACCGGGAAAACGACCTTGGTCAGAACGAAAAATACAACAGGTAATGATACGAGCACTATTGGAATACCGACCATCATCCACTGGGCAAAACCGATTTCGACATCGTAGTTATCTAACATATACGCTGCCATCAGTGCATTTGGCGGAGTACCGATGAGCGTTCCAATCCCTCCGATATTACAGGCATAGGCCAGGCACAATAATATTGTCAGCGAAAAATTATCCTCAAAATCGCCTGTTTTTACTGCCGTATCGCTTTCCACCAATGATATTATGGATAGCGCTATCGGCAGCAGCATCATGGCCGTAGCCGTATTGCTCACCCACATACTCAAAAAGGCTGCCGCAACCATAAAACCAATGATAATCGAAGTCGGATGAACACCCACCAAATTGATCACATTGAGCGCCATGCGCCGGTGCAGGTGTGTCCGTTCCATGGCAAGGGCGATAATAAATCCGCCCATAAAAAGATAAATCAACGGATTGGCAAAGGGACCAGTCGCCTCCGCTACCGATCCAACCTCCAGTATCGGAAATAAAATAATGGGAAGTAATGCGGTCACGGGAATAGGAATTGCCTCCGTCACCCACCAGATAGCCATAAACACCACAACCCCGGCCACTGCCCATGCTTCAAACGCAAGTCCGTCAGGCGCGGGGAGCAATAACATTATCAAAAAAACAACCGGCCCCAGAAACAGACCCACGCGTTGCCTCATGCCGTATCTTTCACCCGCTTGTTCGGACATTAATGTTCCCCCGGAAACCACCCGGCTGGGTTGATGACTTTTTCATTTATCATTTTTTTCGCATCCTTGGCCTGCTTCATTTCAATCTTTACCGGACAACCGTTTTGTTACCCATATATTTCCTGCAATCATCACAACTGCCAGGGCCGCCACAATGAGTCCATTCACCCAGCCGGGATGCTGTATGGTATACAACAGACGGTCTGCAAATATGGTAATGACCAGAATGCCCGGCAGCATGCCCGCAACCGTGCCCAGAAGATAGTCTTTGAGCTTGATATGGGAAGCCCCGGCTATGAGATTGACAAGGGAAAACGGGGCAACCGGAATATTTCTGATGAGCGCCACTGTCAAAATACCCTGTCTGGCCATTTGCCGGCTGATATGATTCAGCTTTTTTCCCGCCACTTTACGGACCATCTGCTTTCTCAGACCGGCCCCTGCCCAGAATGTGGTCAGTGCGCTCACAAGGCACCCGCTCAAGGCATAAAGCGCCCCTATGACGGGATCAAATACCATGGCGGTCACCCCCACCAGCAAGGTGATCGGGACCATCAAAAATCCGCCGGCAATATACACCCCCAAAACAATCAGAAAAGACAGGGGCTGGTCTTGTATTTTTCCGGCCCAGGCCGCCAGGTTTTCTCTTGTGGCCCATTCAGCCAGAGGCGACCACCGCCAGGCCGCAGTCAGCGCAAGCAGAATCAGCAGCACCGCTGCCAGCTTCATCACCTTGAACATTCTAGACGAACCCTGTTCCTTTCTAACAAATCGGTCCATCATACGGTCAAAGGCAATGGGCTTTTCCGGATCAAGCAGTTCATGGTCCCGGACAATTGCTGCCCCATCAACCGGCAGGGCATGGTCAAATGCCAGTTTTTGTAACCTGCGGCCGGAAGACTCAGACAAGGCTGCAATGGTCTGGTTCATTCCAGCCTCTTTGACAAAGGCTTTGGCCACAACTTCAACGGATTTGTCAAGATGTTCAGCCAACAACCGGTTGCGCAGAGAAAGGATGGCTTTCCCAACGCTGTCATCTTCTTTTGCCGCAACTGCCAGGACGCATTCAGAATCAAAGCGCATGGACCGGTTACTTACATTGGCAGAGCCGATCAACGCCAGCCGGTCATCAACAATCATCAGTTTTGCATGGACATACACAGCGTTTTTTTCATTATCCAGAGCCGGATAAAAACACTTCAGCCGGTGGTGCTTATCTGCCGCAGACAGCTGTTTTAAAACCCGTGCCCGTATGGAATCCATGGTGCTTTGCTCCAGCCATCCGCTGGACTTTCTGGGAAGAACGATACAGATGTCAGGACCTTGTTCCTGTGATAGGCTGTCTTCAAGTGCCCCGGCTATTTTGGCGGATGTCAGATACTGGGTTTCGATATAAATGGATTTTTCTGCTGACGTGATGCCGTCTATGTAAAGTGTTTCCACTTCCAGTACCTGATTTTGGCCTTTGTATGCCGGCACTGTCCGGGAAATTCCCATCTGTATATCCAACAGATCCGGCTGCAGGTTTTCGGGCCAGGGGGAAGCGGATGCGGTTTTTGCCGATGCAATGCTATGGCCGGTCGCCCACTGCCAGCGGTTTGTGAACAATTGGCCCAATTTTGCAGCAACCTCCCCCTGCACGATCATCTGAATGTCATGAAACGGTGGGTATGCAACCCCATCGGGTGTTGTCCTTCGGGGATCATCCACCCGGTGTTCAGGTGTGTCCCAACGGCTGTTTGTCAAATCAAGCCCTCCGCAAAAGGCCACCTGATTGTCGATCACCACCAGTTTCTGATGCTGAGATGCCCCCACCGGATGCTGATCATCCTGGTGATAGAATATCCGCCCATGGGTTTTCCACCCCAGTTTCAGGATCGGGAGCCATTCACGTTCCTGCACATACAGCATGGGAAAATCCCAGTTCAGGATATACACATGCAGGTCGGGTGTACGTTTCACCTTGGCATTGAGAAAAGCGCCAAGATCTGTCCGGTCATCCGGGGTTCCATTGCCCCGCAACAGGGATATCCGGCTGTCAATATCCCATGCGGCAATAAAAATGGTTGCCTGTGCCTGATCAATGGCATCTGCCAGTGCGGAAAAGTAGGCTGCGCCATCAATTAAAAAAGCGGCTTTTTCCGCATGGGCAAGACACCAGCAATTGGATTTTTCTGTAAGCAATGGCGTGGAAATCTCCTTTTTCAAAAGGTTTCCCCCAAAAAAGGGTTAAAAGACCCAGATAAATCAGCAGACCCAGAATATCATTCAAGGTGGTTATAAACGGACCGGTGGCAAGAGCAGGATCGATGTTGCATTTTCGTAAAACAAACGGTACGGCTGAACCGGTGACACCGGAATTTAAAGATTCTTCGGCAATTGGTTGTCCCATGACACCGGTCATCAAAGACAGATCTTCGTCCAGCTCTTTTTCGATGACATCAATGATATCAAAATTTTTGGTGCGGTGCCACTTGTTTTATAATCTGGACAACTACCAGTGAAACAAGGCTCATACCAAGGATAATGTTTGGGGAGTCTCTGCAAAATTGCAGGCCACCAGCACCGGTCCCCGTGCCATGCTCAGCCAGCGTTCTGTTTCGTTAAACAATGCCTGTTTCCCAGCCGTATACATATCTTCTATTATTGAAATGGGTGACCCCCCCCATTTACCCGACCGGCCCCTGCAGCGTAAAATAGGTGTAATAATAGACACGGGCCAGCACTGGTCATACTATCTGCGGACAAATGCCGTGTATATATCAAATGAATAACGTATTTTTTAATAATTTGAAATGTGTCTGCAGCGCACGTGACCCCCAATTAGGAGATCGTCCATGAACAAAAATGCCCATGACAACCATCATGACAGCAGCCAGCCGGATCACGACAACGATCAGCAGAACCATGGTGGCAACCACTCGAACCACGACCATTCTGATCACCATGCCCACATGGTGGCTGACTTCAGGCGCAGGTTCTGGGTGTCAATCATTCTGGGAATCCCCATTGTGCTGCTGTCTCCCATGATCCAGCAATTTATGGGGGTTGGCGGCCAATGGGACTTTGCCGGTGATGCCTATATCCAGTTCGGGTTTTCCACCATTGTCTTTTTCTATGGCGGATGGCCTTTTTTAACGGGTCTTGTGGACGAACTCACCCAAAAGAACCCGGGCATGATGACGCTGATCGGCCTTGCCATTATGGTTGCATACACCTACAGTACTGCTGTGGTATTCGGTCTTGCGGGAAAAGTGTTTTTCTGGGAGCTGGCCACCCTCATCATCATCATGCTTTTGGGGCACTGGATGGAAATGCGCTCGGTAATGGGGGCTTCCGGTGCGCTGGAGGAACTGGTCAAACTGATGCCGTCCACTGCCCTTCGCATCACCAAAGATGGGGATACCGAAGAAGTCAAAGTATCACAGCTTGAAAAAGGGGACCGGGTCGCTGTCAAACCCGGTGAAAAAATCCCCACCGACGGGGTCATTGCAGAGGGACGGACCCGCATTGACGAATCCATGGTTACCGGTGAAAGCCGGCAGGTGGAAAAAACCACCGGTGATGAGGTGATCGGCGGCAGCATCAACGGTGATTCCGCCATTGAGGTAAAAATTCAAAAAACCGGTGACGACACCTATCTTTCCCAGGTCGTGGATATGGTGAAAAAAGCCCAGGAGTCCAAATCAAAGGCCCAGAACACGGCTGATCGTGCCGCTTTCTGGCTGACCATCATCGCCCTGACCGCCGGGGGCATCACTTTGGGGGCATGGCTTTTTGCAGGCAGGGAATTTGTTTTTTCCTTGGAACGGATGGTCACGGTAATGGTGATTACCTGTCCCCACGCCCTGGGCCTGGCGGTCCCCCTGGTGGTGGCGGTATCAACCGCCATGGCGGCAAAAAAAGGGCTGCTCATCAGAAACCGGACCGCTTTTGAACGAGCAAAAAACCTGGATGTGGTGGTGTTTGATAAAACCGGCACCCTGACCCGGGGGCAATTCGGGGTTGGGAGGCAGAAACATCAAAATGGTCAGCCCGGGTTTTTTACAAGAACATGATATTGCTGTTGGTGAAAGCTGCCAGGACAAACTGGATCACCTGGCAGAGGAAGGAAAGACCCTGGTGTATCTTCTGAATGATGATCAGGTCGAAGCAGCGCTGGCCCTGGAGGACATGATCCGCGAATCGGCAAAAAAAGCCGTTGCCGGATTACAGGAGATGGGGTTGAAGGTCATGATGCTTACCGGCGATTCTGCGGCAGTGGCAAAAACCGTTGCCGACCAGCTGAACCTGGATGACTATATGGCGGAAATCCTGCCGGATGAAAAGTCGGACCAGATCAAAAAAATCAGGCAGAAGCACCTGAGTGTGGCCATGGTGGGAGACGGGGTGAACGATGCCCCGGCCCTGGCGGAGGCGGATGTGGGCATTGCCATCGGGGCAGGCACGGATGTGGCCATGGAAGCGGCCGATATCGTACTGGTGCACTCCGATCCCCGGGATGTCACCGCCGTGATCACCCTGTCCCGCGCAACCTACCGGAAAATGGTGCAGAACCTGTGGTGGGCAGCCGGGTACAACGCCATTGCCATTCCCCTGGCAGCAGGGGTTTTATATCCGTTTTACCAGTTTTTGCTGCCGCCGGCGGCAGGGGCGGTTGTGATGTCGCTTTCCACGGTCATTGTGGCGGTCAATGCCAAACTGCTGTCCACATGACAGGCTGATACATGCCGGTTTTATGGCACATCATGCGGAAAGGCTGAACCGTTTATTCGCAGGCTGAAAACTGCCATACAGACTGGCGTATTAATTAATAAAAAAAGATAAGGAGTATGACATGAAACTTTCCTCTTGTATGCCACAAAAAATCTCAAAATTTGCCATTGGGCTGATGCTGGTTGCTGCCGCCTTGATCATGGTTATCCTGGGTTTTACCCTTCTGCCGATCATCGGACAGGTTCTGGCGGTGCTGATTCTGATACTGGCTGTATATGTTTTCAAATTGCATTTGAACGATCAGTGTAAAATAGACCCTACTGAAAATAGTTAAATCCTTACCAATCGATGCATGAAAAAAACCTGAAAAGGAGGGTTTATGCTGCAACTTAAGAATATCACCTTTACAGTCACTGCATCGGATTCCGGCACACAACCGCCTTCCCAACAGACAATTATCAATGGTATCAAACCGGGCACCGCGTTCGAAGACCTGCCCGATGACTGGACCTGCCCTATCTGCGGTGCATCCAAAGACGATTTCGATAAAGAATAATTGTTAATTACCCCCCCCCATCGGCTGTTCTGATTTTCAGGAACGGCTGATGGGGGTATTCGTTCAGGTATTTTTGTATAGTATATTGCCGGTCATTTCTCCGGGAATGTCAATCCCCATGATATCCAGCATCGTAGGAGAAAGATCTGCCAGTTTCCCATCTTCACGAAGCCGGATACGCTTTTTTTGCAGTCCGGGTCTTTTGGAGATAATGGAAAGCCAGACCGGGTTATGGGTATGGGCGGTCTGGACTTTGCCGGTTTCCGGATCAACCATTGTTTCAGCATTTCCATGATCTGCCGTCAACAGGACAACCCCGTCATTTTCCAGCACCCGGTCAACCACTTTTCCAACACACTCATCCACCACTTTACAGGCGGTAACGGTCGCATCAAAATCACCGGTATGGCCGACCATGTCCGGATTGGCATAATTTAACACAATAAAATCATATTTTTGGGAATCCAGCGCATCGAGCATCTTGTCTGTGACCTCATATGCCGACATTTCGGGCTGCATATCATAGGTGGCCACGTTGGGTGAAGGAATCAGTATTCTGTCTTCATTCGGAAAAAGATCCGCCTGCTGGCCATTGAAAAAATAGGTCACATGGGCAGCCGCCGAACTTGGCGGTGTGTCCCGGCCATCGGAAATCACATGGTTATGCCTATCCGTTTGTAAGTTTTCTTCTTGACACATTACGTTACACATAATACTATTTGCGTATGATTAAATCATTTGCCTGCCGAGATACTAAAAAGCTTTTTAACGATAAGCGTGTTCGCCGTTTTCAATCGTTTGAAAGGCAGGCACGAAAAAGACTTATGGTTCTTCATGCAGCTCCGAGCATTGAAACGTTGATGCTTAATCCAGGAAATAAATTTCATTCATTGGGAGGAGATAGGAAAACACAATACGCAATTAGTATAAATAAGCAATGGCGCATCTGTTTTGAGTGGCATGATAGTGATGCACATAAGGTTGAAATTGTCGATTACCATTGAGGTATTTCTATGAATACGAGTAAACTGCTTGATCCAATAACTCCGGGTGAAATCTTGCGAGAAGATTTCATGAACACACAATCTATCAGTATAAATAAACTTGCTCGGGACCTTTCTGTCCCTCCCAACAGGATTAGTGATATTGTTAACGGAAAAAGATCCATTACCACAGACACCGCTTTAAGATTGCAGCGTTATTTTGGTGTCGAAGCTCAATTTTGGCTAAATTTACAAACAGAATATAATTTACGAATAATGAAACGGAAAATTTGGCCTGACATTGAGCGACGAATTATTCCAATAAGAAATTCAGAGGTAACAGCCGAAAATAGTCCTATGGCATAACCAACACTAAACCTGACCGCAACCAGCTCATCGGTTCCAATATAGGCTATTGGTGCGGCAGGTTAGTTTACCGTTAGGCACATTATGGAATCATCATGATAGACTCTAAAAAAGAAACATATTCTGTTCCTCGTTTTCTATCTTTTATTGATTTGGCTTATCTCCAAGAGGCAATGAAAGTTGTTGATCAACATTTTCAATCTGAAATCCATGGCACAGACGAGCGTGATAAAATTGGAAACTTAAATGCTACATGTCAGAGTTTGTTCAGAGCTGCTTTCATTTCCGCATTTGCTACGTTAGAGCAAAACCTTGATGAACTGGTTCGGATGGATCAAAAAAAGAAAGATATTAGACTATCACCAGCTGATCTTAAGCACCGCGGTATTAAACGATCCACCGTTTACGCAAACAAGGTTCTGAAAATGGAAATAGAGACTACCGGTTTAAGCCGGGACACCCCACAGAATAAGGATCTTGTGGGATTTCCTGTTTTTATAGGCTTACGTGCTGGAAGACTCGGATCACCCGGTTCAAACTGTCCCGCCTTAAGTCGGTAGCCAGGTTTCACATCTGGTAGTCAAAAAAGGGTTCTTGTTCACAGAAGACAGGGTGGTTCCTGTCACAGACATCGAAACCACCAGTGAAAAAACCACCCTTTTAAAAAAAACGGCGGAACCGGAAGATTATCCGGAATTTGAGGAAACACAATACATACCCAACGGCGGGGTGGAGGAGTTCAACCGGCGCAAGACCGATGAAGCACGTCAGTTGCTGTGGTACCATGCAGCTGTCAAAGCCCCGTACTTGAAATCATTGCCTTATCGGTCTGACCACAAACCCCTGTATTATAAAAAAACACACCGCAATATCCCCGATGATGCTGTGCCACTGGAAGAAGGTGCTGATGTGAGAGACGCAGACGGCAAAGACCTGGGAACCATCGAAGATATATATGCTGAACCAGAAACCTTTACAATAACCCATCTTCTGGTTACTACCGGCATGATCAAAAAAGACAGGAAATTTGTTCCTGTGAACTGGATCAAAGATATTGTCGAAGAAGCTGTTCATCTGCATATAAACGGCCGCGACTTTGAAAACCTTCCGGACGCCGATGTGAATAAAGCGTGATTCTTGGTTTTTAGAAAATAGAGATTTTTGTAATTGAAAATAATGCAATGATACATCTGAACTCAGCAAAGTAGACAGGATATGGGAATAAAAAAATCAGTCCCACAGTGGTCTATATCAGTACGGGCCATACCATGGAATCGCTTCCTGAACAGTACCAGGAACTTTTCGACAATGAATTTTTCGGCATCCTTCAAAAGTACTTTACACTTTTTTTGATCATTCCCCATTTGTAGGGGCTTTCCCAAAAGACTGTAAAGTACTTTTAAGGTCATATGAAGGATGCCAATTTTTCCACCGTTTTTTCGGCATGCCTGAATAAAGAGAGTAAAGAGAGCCCGGGGAATATGATCTCTTTGTTCACGCCAGTTTTTCCAATGCCGCATGAATAAAGCCCGGCAGATCATTGGGATTTCTGCTGGTCACAAGATTTTTGTCCGTAACAACTGCCTCATCTACAAACGTTGCGCCCGCATTTTTAATGTCCTGAATAATGGAGGTAAAGCCGGTCGGTCAATGTCCTGCCCTTGATCACATCCGCTGAAATCAACAGCTGCGGGCCGTGGCAGATGGAAAAAACCGGTTTGTCTTTTTCCATAAAATCCCGTACAAACGCCACAGCACCCGGGTGGGCACGCAGCTGATCCGGCGAATAACCCCCGGGGATGAGAAGCGCATCAAAATGGTCTGCACCTGTCTGGTTTACGCTTTGATCAATCATTACCGGGGTTTGTTGTTTTTTGCCTTTTACCGTTTTCCCCTTTTCAAGGCCGACATGGATAATGTCATGCCCTTTTCCCCTGAATTCGCTGACAGGTTCAGTGTATTCTGAATCTTCAAACCACTCATCGATAATTACCGCTATCTTGCTCATGTTTTTTCCTTTCCCGGCATATTCCTGCCGATACTGTGGTTATCTTTATCTATTGTAAAAGTATCTGTTGGAAATCTGCTTTTTCAAACGGCTTCCCCCAAAAAAAGGGTTAAAAGACCCAGATAAATCAGCAGACCCAGAATGTCATTCAAGGTGGTTATAAGCGGACCGGTGGCAAGAGCAGGATCGATGTTGCATTTTCGTAAAACAAACGGTACGGCTGAACCGGTGACACCGGAATTTAAAATAACCAATGCTCCGGCCAGCGCCACAATACCTCCCAGGGCATAGTCGGAAAACCAGAAGCCCACAATCAGTCCCAAAAAAAGCCCGCAGACGATGCCGTTGACAAACGCCACCCTCATTTCCAGCCAGAGCCGCTTTTTAATATTAATAAGACTGATATCACCCGTGGCCATTCCCCTTACAACGATAGTGGCCGCCTGGGTCCCTGTATTGCCGCCCATACCCATGATCACAGGAAAGAAAAAAGACAATGCAAGAATCTTTTCCAGTGTTGTTTCAAACTGGTTGATCACAATAGCGGCAACAATACCGCCCATTACCCCTGTTATAAGCCATGGAAGACGCGCCCTGGATATTTTCAGAGTGGATTCTTCGGCAATTGGTTGCCCCATGACACCGGTCATCAAAGACAGATCTTCGTCCAGCTCTTTTTCGATGACATCGATGATATCATCATGGGTAATGCGGCCCAGCAGCTGACCATGGTCATTCACCACAGGCATGTTGACCAGGTCATGTTTTTTGAAAAGTCCGGCGACTTCTTCTTGATCCTTTTGGGCATGGACAGAAATCACTTCAGGATTCATAATATCTCTGATCCTGCGATCAGGCGATTCAACAAGCAGATCCTTCAGGGACAAGACACCACAAAGCTTGTCCTGGTGATCCAGCACCCAGACATGATACAGATTTTTTACCTTTTTTTTTTCACGAATTATTGTAACTACATCCCCAACTGTTTTATCTTCTGATACGGCAACAAATTCCAGATCCATTATGCCGCCGGCCGTCTCTTTCCCGTATTTCAAGAGATTTTCAAGTTCCCGGGACACATTACGACCGATCATCTCAAGAATGTCTTCGCTTCGTTCCTCTGAAAGATTTCCCAAAATATCGACAGCATCATCAGACGGAAGCTGCTGAAGAATGTCGGAAAGCAGCTGGTTATCCAGACCGGTAAGAATCTGTTTCTGTACCGGAGACTCAATTTCTGCCAGAACTTCTCCGGCCTGTTCAACAGTGAACGCAGTAAACATAAAAACCCGTTCACCAGGTTCCAGATGCTCAATAACATCTGCCATATCAGCAGAGGGGCATTCATCAAAAATACCTGCCAGAGCACCGGCATCATGATTTTGAATAGCACCTCTTATCCGTTTGAAAACTGATTTTTTATCGGTCATATGCATTTGAAAAACCTCAAATCCAGTCGATCACCAGTCGGAATGAGAGTCAAGGTGCTCCAGCACCTTTGCCGCTTCAAGGGTCAGGGCAATCGCATGAAATTTTTAAATGAGTTATTTCAATAAGTTGCACGATATTCAAATATCCAACTTATGTGGTACAAAATCATATTAAAGGCTTTTTCAAAACGTCATCCCCCGGTCACACCCTTTGCAATCCGGTCACCGATCTTCTTATCAATGTTTCGCCAATATTCAAAGGCACGCTGCAGAACCGGTTCTGAAACGCCGTTTTTAAGATGTCCGACCACATTGGATACCAGCCGGTCACGCTGGGCATCATCCATGACCTGGCGCACCAGGGTGCCGGGCTGGCCAAAGTCGTCATCATCCTTGCGCAGGGTGTATGCCGCACGCATGAAATCGCCGTTTGCATCCCAAACGGCCTGTTCAGGATACCGCTCAGGGTCGGGTTCGGGACCGCCCTTGGAATTTGGTGTGTACACCGGATCAGACACGTTCTGAACCCGCATGGCTCCGCCCTTGCTGTAGCTGTGCACCGGGCTCTTGGGTCGGTTGACCGGGATCTGCTTATAGTTGACACCCAGGCGGGCCCGGTGGGCGTCAGAATAGGAAATCAGGCGGGCCAGCAGCATCTTATCCGGGCTGGGACCAATCCCGGGAACCAGGTTGTTGGGTTCGAATGCCGCCTGCTCGATCTCGGTATGAAAATCTGTTGGATTGCGGTTCAGGGTCAGCCGACCCACCTCATGTACAGGGTAATCCGCGTGGGGCCAGACCTTGGTGAGATCAAAGGGGTTGAACCGGTAAGTCTTGGCATCTTCAAAAGGCATGATCTGCACCTTGAGGGTCCAGCCGGGATAATCACCCCTGTTGATGGCACTGGACAGATCCCGGCGGTGGTAATCCGCATCCTCACCCGCAATTCGGTCTGCCTCCTCCTGGGGGAGAAAATCGATGCCCTGGTCGGTCTTAAAGTGGTATTTCACCCAGAAGCGCTCGCCATCTGCGTTGACCCACATGTAAGTGTGGCTCGTGTACCCATTCATGTGCCGGTAACTTTTGGGGACCCCGCGGTCGCTCATAAGAATGGTGACCTGATGGGCTGATTCCGGAGACAGGGTCCAGAAATCCCATTGCATGTCATTGTCACGCAGACCGCTGTCCGCACGGCGCTTCTGGGAATGAATGAAGTGCTGAAACTTCATGGGATCACGCACAAAAAACACCGGCGTATTGTTACCCACCATATCGTAGTTGCCCTCGGTGGTATAGAACTTGAGCGCGAAGCCACGCACATCCCGCCAGGTATCGGGGCTGCCGCTCTCGCCGGCCACTGTGGAAAATCGTGCCAGCACATCGGTCTTCGTGCCCGGCTGAAATAAAGCCGCCCTGGTGTAGGCACTGATATCCTGGGTCACTTCGAAATATCCGAAAGCGCCCGAGCCTTTTGCATGGGGCTGGCGGTCCGGAATCATCTCCCGGTTGAAGTTGGCCATCTGCTCGACAAGGTAATGGTCCTGCAACAGCAAAGGACCATCCGGACCCACAGTAAGGGAATATTCATCACTGCTCACCGGGATCCCGGCATCTGTCGTCGTTGGTTTGGAACCGTCATTCTTCATGTTAATTTCTCCTTCTACAAAATAAATTATATTAATTGAGCGATCCTGTTCAATGCATTGTTTTGACTGCTTCCCTGACCATCTGACAGGCATATCCCCATTCATTGTCATACCAGCTCATCACCTTGAGCAGATCCCCGTCAACCACCTGGGTCATGCTCGGATCAAAAATGGAAGCCCGGGGGTCTTTGATGATGTCCGAAGAAACAATGGGATCCTGGGCCACACCCAGAACTTCCCGGTAACGGTCGGTTTGAGATTCTTCTTGAAAAATCTCATTAACCTCCTGCACTGTCACATCCCGTTCCATCAAAAAGACCAGATCGGTAATGGAACCTGCGGGCACCGGCCCGCGCACCGCGACACCATCAAATTTTTTGCTGTATTGCGGCAGCACTTTTGTGGTGGCCTGGGCCGCACCCGTGGATGTCGGCACAAAATTGACGGCTGCCGCCCTTCCCCGCCGCCATTTGTTTTTGGGTGCATCGATGAGGGACTGGCTGGCTGTATACGCATGAATCGTGGTCATGGTGGCCTTCTTTATTCCTATTCTTCTTCCCAGAATCTCCACCACCGGGCTGATGCAGTTAGTGGTGCAGCTTGCACAGGAGACCATCCGATCAGAACCCTCCAGCTCGTTCACCCCGTGCACCACCATTTGCACTTCGCCCGTTTTCTCGGGCGCTGACAAAAAAACACGTTTTGCACCGGCTTCCAGATGTTTTTCCAGGTCTTGTTTTTTCCGAAAAACACCGGTGCATTCAAACACAATGTCAATGTCAAATTTTTCCCATGGCAGTTGTGCCGGATCTTTTTCATTGAACATACGGTATAGCTTTCCATCGATCTGCAACCCGTCTTTATCAGCCACCACCTCTTTTTCATAACGGCCGTATACCGAATCATATGTCAGTAAATAGGCCAGATTTTCCACAGGCAGTAGATCGTTCAATGCCACCAGTTCAAGCTCCGGGGTTTCCAGGATTATTTTAAGGGTTGCACTTCCTATTCTGCCGAGTCCATTGATTGCTACTTTTGTTGTCATATTTTTTTCCTTTTTATTTTTTAAGTGTGGAATAATGTCATATGCCAAAATTAATTCTGTTCCATTTCAGCCACACGCCTTATGACCTGGAGAACACTGTCAGGTTGCAGCGAGATGGAATCGATACCCGCTTCCACCAGAAAGGCGGCGAATTCGGTGTTATTGCTGGGGGCTTCCCCGCAGATTCCCACCTTGCGGCCGGCCTTGTGCGCGCTGTCGATGAGCATGCGGATCAATCGCTTGACAGAGGCTTGACTTTCATCAAACAAAGGAGCCAGTTTTTCTGAATCACGCCCGATACCCAGGGTCAGTTGGGTCAGGTCATTGGAACCGATGGAAAATCCGTCGAACCGTTCCGCAAAGGCCGCAGCTTCCAGAATATTGGTAGGTATTTCCGCCATGATAAACACCTGAAGGTCTTGTTCGCCCCGCTTCAGTCCATTTTTATCCAGTACCGCCAGCACCTGGTCCGCCTCGGCCGGAGTCCGGCAGAAAGGAATCATGATGGTCACATTGGCAAACCCCATCTTTTCCCGCACCCGGCGGATGGCCCGGCATTCCAGGGCAAAACCGTCCTGGTAATCCGCACTGTAATACCGGGAAGCCCCGCGCCATCCCAGCATGGGATTTTCTTCTGCAGGCTCGAACTGTCTGCCGCCGATCAAATCAGCATATTCATTGGTCTTGAAGTCGCTCATGCGCACAATCACCTGGTGGGGATACCGGGACGCCGCTATGACGGCAATGCCCCGGGCCAGAAGCTCCACAAAATATTCGGTCTTGTCCTCATATTCCCAGGTCAATTTTTCAATTTTGTCTCTGGCATCCTTGTCTTCAACCTTATCAAGTCGGGTCAGGGCCAACGGATGGATCTTGATCACATTGTTGATCAGATATTCCATGCGGGCCAGACCCACCCCTTTACAGGGCAATTTCCACCAGCGCATGGCCGCCTGCGGGGTCCCGATATTCAACATGATTTGGGTCTTTGTTTCCGGAACATCCTCCAGGTTCAGATCTTTTGTTTCAAATTGCAGTTTTCCCTCATACACATGGCCTTTGTCTCCTTCGGCACAAGAAACGGTCACTGCCTGGTCCTGCTTGAGGATTTTTGTTGCATTTTCTGTTCCCACAATGGCGGGAATTCCCAGCTCGCGGCTGACAATGGCGGCATGGGAGGTGCGCCCCCCCTGATCAGTGACAATGGCTGCAGCACGCTTCATGATCGGGACCCAGTCCGGATCGGTCATGGTGGTTACCAGCACAGCGCCATCCTGGAAATGATCAATCTGTTCTGCACTCCTTATAAGGTAGATCTTTCCTGAGGCAATGGCCTGGCCGATACCCAGACCAGTGACCAGATCCTCTCCCGGATCCTCTGTGAGCGCATATGTTTTCATATTCCCCATAGTTTTCTGGGACTGCACGGTTTCCGGTCTGGCCTGTACAATGAACAGATCTCCCTGTTCACCGTCCTTGGCCCATTCGATATCCATCGGGGTATCATAATGTTTTTCGATCTCCACACCCCACCGGGCAAGCTGCATGATCTCGCGGTTCGTCAACACAAAGGACTCACGCTCTTCTTTGGAAGTATTCAGATTTTTGGTGGGCTTGGTTTTGGCATACACCATTTTTTTTTCCTTGGAACCACGGGTTTTTTCAATGATCGGATCGATGCCGTCCTTTTCCAGGAATGGCTTGAAAACGGTGTACTGATCCGGATTGACGGTCCCCTGGACGACATTTTCACCAAGGCCCCAGGCCGCGTTGATTAAAACCACATCCGGAAACCCGGAATCCGTGTCCAGGGTAAACAACACCCCGGCCCCGGCTAGATCGGAACGGACCATCTTCTGAACACCTACGGAGAGGGCCACCTTCATGTGTTCAAAGCCCTTTTCTTCGCGATAGGCAATGGCCCGGTCCGTGAACAAAGAGGCCATGCATTTTTTGCATGCCGCAAGCAACGCATTAACTCCGGATACATTCAGAAAAGACTCCTGCTGCCCGGCAAAACTGGCCTCCGGCATGTCCTCGGCTGTGGCGCTGGACCGGGCTGCCACGTCCACATCTTTTGCTTTGTAACGCCCGGCAAGGTCTTTATAGGCAGACGAAATTGCCTGTGCAACATCTTCAGGCATTTCTCCCTGCTTGAACAAATCCCGGATGGCCTGCCCTGTTTTCTGCAAAGAGGCCTCTTTTTGCTGATAGGTTTTGAGCAGTTTTGTAATCTTATCCTGCAGCTGGTTTTTTTCGATGAATGCCCGATAGGCTGTTGTGGTGGTGGCAAAGCCGTCCGGAACAAGGATATCCTTTTTTTTTAAGGCCTGGACCATCTCTCCCAGCGACGCATTCTTGCCCCCGACCTGGCCGACATCTTCTGAATTCAAATCTTCAAACCATCGTACGTAATTGTCTCGCGTTGTCTTATTCATACTACATCTCCTGCAAATACTAGATTCAGACTTCATGACGCAACACCACCAGGGAACGGGCCGCAACCATGATCGCGTCCCCTGCCTTCAGTGACAGTGGCTCTTGCAGCCACCCGGTTTCAGTATCGATTTCCTTTATCCAAAGATTGCCATAGTCCGAGCCGGGCAGAATGAAATGCAGCGCCTCATGGTCGGCATTGAAAATCAGGTAAAAGTTGTCATCGGTTACCGGCTTCCCCCAGGGGTTTGGATTGGGAATCGTGGTACCATTCAAAAACACCCCCAGCGATTTTGTGACCCCCTCTCCCCAGTCCTGTTCAGCCATCTGCTCGCCCTGCATGGTAAACCACCGGATATCATCAACATCGCTGCCATGAATGGATCTGCCGTGAAACCATCCCCGGCGGCGGAAAACCGGGTGGTCTTTGCGGTACTGGATCAGTTTTTGACAAAAATCCAGGAAGGATTTGTCCCCATTTTCCCAGTTGTACCAGG
>JAWOEP010000102.1:0-3661 GCA_046482705.1 Desulfotignum sp. | reverse complement strand
GGGCAATTCCGCCGCCCACATAAAGGTCAGCCTGTTCGGGCCGTCGGAGATGGTGGCCCTGGAAAACGGGTCCCTGGTTCTGGGCACCTGGCAATCCATTTTTTTCTGTGAATTTGACGGCCCCAGGAACCGGAAGGTGAATGTCACCATCCTGGCGGACAGGTAAAAGGAAAACGCGGTATGAAAGTGATATGGCTGCTCACCGCCCTGGTGGCCGGCATGATGGCCCCTGTCCAGGCCGGATTCAACGGGAAAATGGGCCGGGCCATCGGAGACCCGGTGTATGCGGCCCTGATTTCATTTTTTGTGGGCACCATGGGACTGCTGATTTACGGTTTTGCCCTGCGCATGGATTTTACAGCGGTGCGCCATGCTGTGGGCATCGAATGGTGGGTGTGGCTGGCCGGTCTGCTCGGGGCATTTTATGTCACTGCGGTGATTGTGCTCACCCCCCGGCTTGGGGCGACCCTCACCTTCAGCCTGGTGGTGGCAGGCCAGCTGATCATGGCCGTGGCCCTGGACCATTTCGGGCTGTTAGGGGTACCGGTGCAGGCCATCTCCTGGCCCCGGATCCTGGGCATCGCCCTGGTCACGGCAGGGGTGGTGCTGATCAGAAAGTTCTGAAGAGAGCCGGCTGATATCTGGCCAAGGATGCAGACATAAAGCAGTTAAATATCCTGGAGCCGGCCGAAATCCTGTTCCAGGGACCTGGCCTTGTCCTCTTTGCCCTGTTTTTTGAGTTTTTCCGACAAGGCGTTGAGTTTTTCTTCCAGCAGGGGAAGAATCTCTTTTTTCAGGGTGTCTCCCATTTTCTGGCTGGAGGTTTTCAATTTTTGTTCCATCTCTGCCATGGTATCTTTCAAGGCCTGGTATTCTTCTGTTTCCGGGACTGTTTCCATCTTTTTTATCATATCTGCCATACTTTTTTCCATGGCCTGCCAGAACGCTTCCAAAGAAGAGGCTGCCGCAGCAACCGGTGTTTTTGTGCTGCCGGCGACGATGGCATCATTGGCAATTTTTTTGCCGCCCGGCTCTGACTGTTCAATGAACACCGCTTTTGCGCCTGTATTACCCGGTGCGCTGCCGATGAAAAAACGGGAGTGTTCCGTGGCGCAGTCTGAAAGGGTTTCCGGGATCTCCACTGAAACTAGAAAGACCGCCTCTTTGGTATAGGTGATGTTTTTCACCTGTCCGACTTTTGTGGTTTCATATATTACCGGATCTCCCTGTTTCAACCCGTCCACCTGGTCAAATGAGATGGAAAACCGCGCCGGGGTGCACCCGGCAGTCAGGGTAATGGCCAGTGCCGCAATCATTAAGGAAAAAAGGCGGCAGTTCACTAACATATGCATTTTTTTTACAGGCATCAGTTGAGGTCCTCGTTGTTTTTATTGGGTGCAGGAACCTTGAATACCGGCACCCCTTCCCTGTTAAGAAGCTTTTCTTCCTCCTGGGTGGTGGTGCCGCGGATACTGCGGTATTCAGAAGCACCATAATGCATTTTCAAGGCTTCCTTTGCAAAGGTGTGGCCCACATCTTCAAAATTTTTTTCCACAAACCTGGCCACCCGTTCGGTGATTTCGGCCATGGCTTCCTGGCTGGCCTGCAGTGCCTGCCGGGCCTGGGCACCAGGGCCGGCACCCGATGTTTTAATGGCAATGGGGTGGAGTTTCTGCACCACCGAGGTGGTGTCACAGACAGGGCACTGCAGCAGTCCTTGGGTCTGCTGGCTGTCCAGGTCCTGTTTGTCATGAAACCAGCCTTCAAAGGCATGGCCGTTTATGCACTCCAGGTCAAAAACTATCATAGAATTTATTTTCCTTTTCCGGTACAGCGCCATGATCACGCCGCACCATTAAACTATATCTGATACCTGTTGGTTTTTCAATCGTGAAATGCGGTACAGATCCTCCCGGGTCCGGACACAGGGAAACAGGCTGTTGTTGGTGAGCAAAGGGTGCTGCGTGATATCAAACCGGGCACAAGATACTGCGGTTTCCCACATGGGGGTGTGGGGGATGGGGGAATAATAGGCCAGTACCGGCTGGATCCCGGCCTTTTTCACAAAGGCCATTGAAGCAGCCACATCATCTATATCCTGCCGGGGCAGGCCGCATAAAAGATATGCCCCGATCTGGCGGCTGTCAAACCCGGCAGCTTTCAGGGCGGAGACTGCGTTGAAAAACTCATCTGCCAAAACTTTTATGTCATGGCGCCGGTTTCTGGAAAAATCTGCGGTTTCAAGCCCCAGGCGGATGGTTTTGAATCCGGATCGGAACATGAGATCCGCTGCCCGGGGGGTAATTTCCCGGATATGCAGGGCATTGGGGGTGTGGAAAAACAGATCCAGGTCTGCACAAATAATTTTTTCCATCAATGGGTAGGCATGGTTCGGGCCGTTCACCAGCAGGGCATCGTCGTAAAAGGCAAAATTTTTCACCCCGAAATGGTGGTGCCAGTGGCTGATCTCCGCAAATACCCGGTCAGGGGAGCGGTGGATCATCCGGGGTTCCAGAAAAGAGGCAGCACAGTAGTCGCAGGAAAACGGACATCCCCTGGCGGTCAGGATGGGGGCATAGCTCAGGTGCGGGCACAGGTCCAGGGCAGGAAAGGGTGGATCATCCGGATTCAGGATGTCAGAATCAAGCCCATGTCCGGTAAACTGTCTCAAGATTTCTTCCAGGGCGGGTTCGCCATGGCCGGCAACCACAAGGTCGGCCCCGGAATGGGCTGCGGCATGCTCATGGTACAAGGTGGCGTATTTGCCCCCGAGAATGATCGGAACATCTGGAAAAACCGATCGGATAACGGAGATGGTTTCCGCCACACCGGTGGCCCAGTAGGTCATCAGGGAAGTGACCAGAACCAAATCCGGCCTGTCCATGTTTTCCAGGTCTTTTTTGAACCATTCCGGTGGAATGCCGTACCGGGAAAAGGTTTTTGGCATCCGGGGCAGGGGTATGTCCAGGGGGGGCAAAGTCTCCGCCAGGCTGATGGGGGTTTTGCGGAATGGCCCCCGGCCGTCCCGGGCGGTTTTCACCGGCTGGTTTTCTTTGGGATGGAACCGGTCCAGGCAGTCGGCAAAACTGACCCGGATGCCGGCCTCCCGCAGTGTGGCGGCAATGCCCAGCAGTCCCAGGGGTTTCAACCAGAAATCAAAAGCGGCAAAATCATGAATCCATGGATTTACGCACAGCACATGGGGCGGGGAGGACATGGATGGTTTTCAGTCTTCAAAATACTTCATGGAAGTCTTTTTCAGCTCTTTTTTGGAAAAAAGCAGGGTGTAGTCATCCTCTTTCACGGTTTTGGCAATCCTTTTCACCAGGGCCCGGCACTGGGCTTCATCTGCGGCATGGACCATGGTGTACAGGTTGTATTCCCAGCCGGGTGCCGGATCTCTTCTGTAGCAATGGGTGATTTCATCAAACCCGGCCATGGTGGTGCCCACCGCTTCCACCCGGCTTTCGTCAACCTTCCATGCCACCATGGCATTGGCCTTGAACCCGGATTTCTGGTGTTTCAAGGTGGCCCCGAATCTGCGGATAATGCCCCGCTGGTTGAGATCGGTCAATATTTCGAGAAATTTTTCCTCGGTGATGCCGATTTTTTGTGCCATTTCCCGAAAAGGTCTCTGCACCACCGGGATATCGGTCTGGAG
>JAWOEP010000100.1:0-4565 GCA_046482705.1 Desulfotignum sp. | reverse complement strand
AGTATGCCGGCAATGCTTAGCAGTCCTAAGGGTTTCAACCAGAAGTCAAAGGCGGCAAAATCATGAATCCAGGGATTTACGCACAGCACATGGGGCGGGGAGGACATGGGCGGGCTTCAGTCTTCAAAATACTTCATGGATGTCTTTTTCAGCTCTTTTTTGGAAAAAAGCAGGGTGTAATCATCCTCTTTCACGGTTTTGGCAATCCTTTCCACCAGGGACCGGCACTGGGCTTCATCTGTGGCATGGACCATGGTGTACAGGTTGTATTCCCAGCCGGGTGCCGGGTCTCTTCTGTAGCAATGGGTGATTTCATCAAACCCGGCCATGGTGCTGCCCACCGCTTCCACCCGGCTTTCATCAACCTTCCATGCCACCATGGCATTGGCCTTGAACCCGGATTTCTGGTGTTTCAAGGTGGCCCCGAATCTGCGGATAATGCCCCGCTGGTTGAGATCTGCCAATATCTCAAGAAATTTTTCTTCGGTGATACCGATTTTTTGTGCCATTTCCTGAAACGGCCTCTGCACCACCGGGATATCGGTCTGGAGCAGGGCGATCACTTTTTTTTCTATATCAGTTATCATGGGTTTCCAAAAAGTTTGTGTTTTACCTGTTGCTGTAAACTTGTCGGAAAACAATGCTTTTATGCCTTTTTCCGATGGGGCACACACCCCCCGTTCCGTGATGAATCCGGTGACCAGGCGGGCCGGGGTCACATCAAAAGCATGGTTGGCCGCCGGACTGTTCCGGGGCGGCACCAGTACCTGGGTGATTTCACCGTTGCACAATCCCTGGATATACCGGATTTCGTCCTGGTCCCGTTCTTCAATGGGAATATCAGCGATGCCGTCGGTGATGGACCAGTCAAAGGTGGAGGAAGGCAGGGCCACATAAAAGGGGATGTTGTTGTCTTTTGCAGCCAGGGCCTTGAGATAGGTGCCGATTTTATTGGCCACATCCCCGGCCCGGGTGGTGCGGTCCGTGCCCACAATCACCATATCCACCAGGTTGTGCTGCATCAGATGGCCCCCGGCATTGTCGGTTATCACGGTGTGGGCTATGCCGTGTTTGCCCAGCTCCCAGGCGGTGAGGCGGGCACCCTGGTTCAGGGGCCGGGTTTCATCCACCCACACATGGACATCGATGCCGGCATCAAAGGCTGCGTAAACCGGGGCGGTGGCAGTGCCGTATTCAATGCAGGCCAGCCATCCGGCATTGCAATGGGTAAGGATGTTCACGGGCCGGCCCTTTTTCCGCTCACTGATCTTCTGGATCAGCGTCAGGCCGTATTCTCCGATTTTCCGGCAGTTGATCGCTTCTTCTTCCGCCACTGCCAGGGCCTGGTCCAGGGCTGCCTGGATCCGTGCATCTCCGGCAGCAGCTTTGGTTACTGCTGTCTGGACACGGTCCACCCCCCAGCACAGGTTGGTGGCTGTGGGCCTGGCGCTTCTGAGGCGGTCGCACTGGCCGGACAGCCAGAGGTCATCTTCCGGGCGGCTGCCATTTTCCTTCAGGGCCACATATACCCCGAACGCACCGGTGGCACCGATAAGGGGCGCGCCCCGCACCACCATCTCTTTGATGGCATGGATTACCGCATCCACAGTGGGTAAATCTTTGATGATCATCTGGTGGGGCAGAAACCGCTGGTCAATGACCTGGACGGTCCGGGTTTCTCCGTTAAACCAGATGGGCCGCATGTTTTTGCCGTCAACTTTCATGGTCTGTTCTTCTCCAAAAAATACAGGTGCATCTGTGTTTAAAAAAGTTTGATGAATTGGTCTGCCAGGGCTGCACAGGGTAACTTTAACAACCTGCACAGGCTATAGTGATAGCAGATCAAAATCAAGTATTTTATACCCGGTCCGGGAAATTGACGCCAGTCCCAGCGTTCCAAAACCGGCACCAGGAATCGGCATTTAAGTTTACAGCTGATACGAACGATAAAAAGTATGTGTTTCAATACCATACACAAACCGGTATAAGAGTGAAAAAGGAGAAAAAAATGGAACCATCCGGCATCTCACGAGGATCTATAGATTTTCGGTTTGAACAGTTTTCGGCTTCTGTAAAGAAAACCCGCACCTTTCAAGGGATGGAAAAAAATGTGCATGTGTCTGCTGCATTCAGTAAATTTTTTGCAGACGTCAATACCATATCCTTTGAAAATATTCAGAAGCAGAGCGGGTTGTTGCAGCAGGAAATCCAAAAAATGCCGGAAAAAGATACTGCTGCGGATCTGTTGGGTGAAAATGGATACTGGGGAGTAAAAGAAACATCCCGGCGCATCAGTGAATTTGTCCTGAAAGGCGCAGGAGATGACCTTGAACGGTTGAAGGCGGGCAGAGACGGCATGCGCAAAGGGTTTAAAGAGGCTGAAAAGGCGTGGGGGGGAACCCTTCCGGATATTTCCCATGCCACCATGGAAAAAGCCCTTCAGGCCATTGATGAGAAAATCCGGGATCTGGGAGGTTCAGTGGTGGAAATATCCACATGACCTGCATGAAAACCGTGTTTGACAAAAAATTTCCCGGGTGCTAATTTTTCAGGTATGGAAATAACAGGTTTCTCTGAACTGCAGGGGCTGCGATTATTACAGGAGGCTGTATGGACCATACCATTATTCAAGTATTGCCGAAATTTCTGGAAACCCTGGGCCTGGACGAAGACCCCATGGGGCTGTATTTCACCCATGAAAAGCCGGATGCCGGATACACACCCGATCCCATGGACCTGCCCACCCGGGAAAAAGAACAGGCAGATGCAGTGGACTGGGCCGAAATTTTTGGCGGATTTTCCTGTGTCATGGGCAAAATATGGCTGGCCAGAAAAAAGAGATCTGCGGCCTGGTTCTCAGCCCGCCATTTTGGATGCCCTGGTGCTGCATTCTGGCTGGGATTCAACAAACCCCAGGTGAACACCATCATTCATTATGTGTCTTCCGGTATCCCGGACCGGATGCAGGGGGAATTTTACTGTGATTCACCCCGGAATCTGGAAAAAATGTTCAACCATGTGGATCCGGAGCCGGCACCGGCTCCCTATTGCGTGTTCAAGCCCTTAAGCCTTTTTGAACCCGATGAGATCCCCCTGCAGGTCTGTTTTTTTGCCAGGCCTGAATCCATGTGCGGCCTGCATCAGCTGGCCACATTTGTCACCAACGATCCGGAAGTGGTGGCCTCACCCTGGAGTGCGGCCTGCGGCAGCCTGGCAGCCTGGCCGTTCCATTACCTTGCAAAAGGGGAGCAGCGGGCCGTGGTTGGGGGATGGGATCCATCCGCCAGAAAATTTTTTAAAACCGATGAACTGTCTTTTACAGTCCCCTGGGATCTTTTTTGCCAGATGCTGGAACAGTACCAGGAATCATTTTTAAAAACCAGTACCTGGCGGAATGTGCATAAAAAAATCAATAAAAGCAAAAAAGCCTGGAATGAATTGCCGCCCGAATAAGGAGCCTTCATGGCATTACTACTGAATATTTTATGGTTTATTTTTGGGGGTGGCTTCGTTGCCTGGCTGTTGTGGATCCTTACCGGGGGTCTGCTTTTTATTACGGTTGTGGGCATTCCTTTTGGCTGGGCCGCTTTCAGGATAGCAGGATTTGCCGCGTTCCCCTTTGGCAAGGACCTGGTGGATGCCCGTGTGGTGGGTGAAGAGCGGGTGGCAGGCACCGGGCTTGCCAATTTTCTGTGGATCATCCTGGCCGGCATCTGGCTGGCCATATCCCATATCCTGGCCGGTGCAAGCCTCTGTCTGACCATTATCGGCATTCCCTTCGGATTTGCCCATTTCAGGCTGGCCATGGTCTGTTTCGCTCCCCTGGGAAAACGGGTGGTGTATCATTGAAAAAAAATCGGCTGCAAACTGAAAACAGGCGGTTTATCTGCATTCTGACCGTCACAGTCAGCCTTATGGAGTAGAGACTTGTGAAAACCCATCAATTGTGGAATGTCCATTTTTTAAACCAGATCATTGACACCATGGCAGAAGGATTGTTCACCCTGGATGATCAGGGGATTATCACCTCCTGGAACCAGGCCATGGAAAATATTTCCGGCTTTTCCGCTCTGGAGGCGGTGGGCAGAGGATGTGACATTCTCAAATGCAGCCGGTGCTATGGCAAACAATGCCCTGCTGATATCAATGCCTGCGGGGTCATGGTACATGGCCGCACAGAAGCCAAGGAATGCTTTGTCAGGCACAAGGATGGGTATGATGTGCCGGTGATCAAAAATGCCCGCCTGGCAAAAGATGACCAGGGACAGATTCTGGGGATCGTTGAAACCATCACGGATCTTACTGCGCTTTCTGCGGCAAAAAAAACCGCAGATGATGCCCGGCGCCAGCTGCAGCAGGCCTACCGCCTGGGTAATATCATCGGCAAAAGCCCTGCCATGCAGAATGTGTTTGATGCCATCCGGGCTGCCGCAGACAGCCGGGCCACTGTGCTGATCCAGGGAGAAAGCGGCACCGGCAAGGAATTGGTGGCAAAAGCCATCCATTTCAATGCCTCAGGAGATCAGCGCCCCCTGGTAACAGTCAACTGCTCAGCCCTGTCGGAA
>JAWOEP010000067.1:0-4092 GCA_046482705.1 Desulfotignum sp. | reverse complement strand
TAAGGTTATGACCTGTGGCAGTATTGCTATTTGTGACAATAATATGCCGTGCCGCTGCAATCCACCCGTTTTAATTGTTCATTGATATCAAACAGCGTTTCCGTGGCCCCGATGATCAGGACGCCGTTGTCCTTCAAGCAGGCGGACAGACTTTGAAAGAGTTTCCGGCGGTCTGCTTTACTGAAATATATGGCCACATTCCGGCAGAAAATGATATCAAATTTTCCATATTCAATTTCAGGCTGCAGCAGGTTCATTTTTTCAAAATACGCCATGCTCCTGAGTTCATCTTTTATTTTCCAGTGTGGCTCTTCCCGGGTAAAATATGTATTCAACTGCACAGCATCCAACCCCCGGCTGACTTCATAATTGGAATACTGGCCCCGGCTGGCTTTTACGATGGCTGAATCCGAGATATCAGAGGCTTTAATTTTGATATTATGGCTGGAAAAATTTCCTTTGAAATATTCCATAAGGGTTATGGCAATGGAATACACTTCCTGGCCGGTTGCGCAGGCACAACTCCAGATATTCAACCGACCGGGCTGATGTTCCTGCCTGGCCTGCCAGTCCGGCAGTATTTTTTCCTTTAAAAGGACAAAGGGCCGTTTATCTCGGAAAAAAGAGGTTTCATTTGTGGTCATGAGATCCACTATACGGCTGGTCAATTGTGAGGAGGTCTTTGCCCTGGCAATCAGGTCTTCAAAAGAAGACAGGCAATATTCTTGCATAAGGGGTTGCAGTCTGTTTTCTATAAGGTATGCCTTGTTTTTCTTCAAAACGATGCCGCTGTGCCTGTGGACGATAACGGCCAGCGCCATGAGCGCCTGTATGGATATCTTCATACCCCTACCCGCTGTAAAATCTCCGTTGCAATCTGATCAAGCGGCACTACACGGTCAACCACACCGGCATTAATGGCTTCGCCCGGCATGCCGAAAACCACACAGCTTTGCCTGTCCTGGGCAATCACCTGGGCCCCCAGCCGTTTCATCAACCGCAGGCCGAGAACCCCGTCAGACCCCATGCCGGTCATGATGATGCCAAGGGCATGTTTCCCATACACTTTTGATATGGACCTAAATAAATAGTCTACCGAAGGATTACAGTGATTCTCCGGCGGATCATCATTGACTTCAAGCATGGATTTTCCACAAACCGTTACAACCTTCATCTGCCTGCCCCCCGGCGCAATAAAAACAGTGCCCCGCCCAAGCACCATATTGTTCTCAGCCTCTACGACTTTCACAGCACTTTTCTGGTCAAGAGATTGCGCCAATGCTGCAGTAAACTCTGACGGCATGTGCTGAACAATGACAACAGGGATACGCAATGCTTCGGGAAGACAGGGAATAAGCTGTGCCAATGCTTTGGGGCCGCCAGTGGATATACCGATGGCAACGATCTGGATGCGCCCGCCCGCTGCCCGGGATGTTATTTTTCCCGGCGCAGCGTTGCTGGTGAAAGGGGGTAATATGGCCGGGTCTTTGTTGACCGGATGTTGTAAAGGGTGTTTCTGGGCACAGATCTCTTTTATAACAGGGGCTAACTGCTCAAAAAGGACTGTTCTGCTTTCCAGCGGATTTTTCGTTTTGGGTTTGGTGATAAAAGTCAGAGCCCCAAGCTCCAGCGCTTTTACTGTTATGGCAGCCCCTTCTTTGGTATGGGTCGAAACCATGACGGTCTTTACATCAGGATGATCCACCCTGACACGTTCCAGGACCATGAGCCCGTCCAGTTCCGGCATGTCAAAGTCCAGGGTCAGCATGTCCGGTTTCAGCTGACCAATTTTTGCCAACGCCACTTTGCCGTTTGTTGCCGTCCCCACAACATCAACACCCGGCATGCTGGACAGGACATCTGACAGAACTTTCCTGTACAGGACAGAATCATCAACCACCAGAACTCGTAATAAGCGTCCGGGCATGTGTGCCTTTATTTTTTGAGCAGCTCTTCCAGGTCAAGAACAACCACCAGATCTTTTTCCATGCGATAGATGCAGCTGATAAATGAACCACTGATCCCGTCAACATTTGACGGCGGCGTGGAAATGTCGAACTGGTGTGCATTCACAACATCGTAAATATTATCCACCAGCAATGCAATGCACTCCTCTTCATAACGGACAACCACCACCTGGGTGTCATCTTGAACTTCACTGGGGGAAATACTGAATTTTTCGTGCAAATCAATGACAGTGACAATTTCACCCCGAAGGTTGATCACACCCCGGACATAATCAGGCGCTCTGTGAACAGGGGTGATTTCAAAATTATGGTTGATTTCCTGCACATGGCGTGTGTCAAGGCCGCAGAGCATTTCTCCGATTTGAAAGAGGGCGAGTTCCATGTCCTGGTTTTCCTTAGCTGCATTCATCATTTTTTTATCTCTGTTAACATATTGTGTCTCGGACCTGATGCCTTATACAAGATATTTTCTGACGCAGGCAATTATTTTTTCACGGTCCAGTTTTACCAGGTAATCATTAATACCGGCATCCAACCCTTCTTTTTCTGCAGCATCTCCGGCCAGGCTTGTGACTGCGATAATGGGCAGATTCCGGAACCGCTCATCAGCACGTATCTTTCTGGCCATCTCCAGTCCATTCATATTGGGCATTTCTATATCGGTCAGAACAATATCAATTTTTTCCCTGTTCAATACCGCCAGTCCCTGTTCCCCGTCAGTGGCTGTCAGGGGTTTGTAACCGATTTCGGAAAGGAACGACACAACCTGGTTCAGAAAGAAAGGAGAATCTTCAACCACCAGAATATTTGCAGGGCTGTCCTCTGTAACTTTGGACTTCAACGCTTTTGTCCATTCGGGCATAATGGTGTCAACAACCCCGTAAAGATCGACCAGCAGCGTAATTTCACCGTTAATGATGGTTGAGCCCATAATCCCCGGCTGCTTGTGGGTCATTTCATCGATAATATAGGTCCCGCTGATGATATCGATGATCTCCGACACAATGATACCGACCTCCTTGCCGCTTATGGAAAAGACAATAATATAGCAGGTTGAACTGTCTGTATAGGGGGAGCCGACGTCGGCAACCTCATCAATACTGAACAGGGGAAGGGGGCCGCCGCGGTATTGGATATTTTTTCTTCCCCCGGTGATTTTGATCTCTTTTGTCCTGCACGATTCTATTCTTGAGATCAGGTCCAGCGGGATGGCGATCTGCTCATCAGGTGCATTACAGGCGAGCAGTAAAGACTGGGTATCTTTCATCATTTTGCTCTCAGCTCTCTGAAGGGCTTGTTCCTGAACAGATTTTGAAACCGTTCGCAGGTTCATGACATTGCTGATACCGATGATATCTAAAATGAGCGCCACCTTACCGTCACCCTGAACAGATGCACCTGCATAGCACTCGCAGTCACGCAGGTGGGTGCCGACGGGTTTGACGACAATCTCTTCAGAATCCAGCACCTGGTCTACAATCAAACCATAATGGTAGTCGCCGACAGAGACCACCAGAACGTTATAGGCGCTCATGGGGCTGGTCCGTCTGTCTGCTGTGATGACACGTTTTTCCTGGTCCGGGGACAGGGCTTCCTCCCTGTCAATCTGCGGAGCGATTTTGTCGGCCCGGGCCTGCCGCCGATCTTCTGTGAGTATCCGCCTGTCCGGAAACTGCTGACCTGTGTCGTCAGATGAATAATATCGGTCCTCAATGCCAAGGACATCCGTCAGTCTGATCAGCGGCAGCAGTTCTCCTCTCAGGCGCATTACGATAGCAGAATTGATTTTTTCAATCCGTTCTTTGACTTTTGCTGCAGGAATCCTCACCAGTTCTACCATATTGACCTGTGGAATCGCATACCGTTCTTTTTGCACTGCAACAATCAAACTGGGTATGATTGCCAGGGTCAAGGGCAGCTTAATCGTAATTATAGACCCTTTGCCCGGTATGGTATCAATATCCACAGTCCCGCCGACTTTGGATATATTTGTATTAACAACATCCATCCCGACCCCCCGGCCGGAAATATCGGTGATCTCTTTTGCTGTTGACATACCGGGCAAAAAGATGAGATTTGCAATTTCTTTATCGCTTAATTCATCCAGGGCAGCAGCTTCGCGCAG
>JAWOEP010000027.1:0-6326 GCA_046482705.1 Desulfotignum sp. | reverse complement strand
TCATCAAAATTGACATCCCGGCCAAAAGCATTACGCTGATGGTTGACAAAGACCAAATTCAAGAGCGGCTGGCCCGGTGGGTCAAGCCGGAACCCAAAATAACAAAAGGGTATATGGCCCGGTATGCCCGGCAGGTATCATCCGCCGGACAGGGAGCCATTATTCATTAAATTTAGCTGTTAGCTGTTAGCGGTTAGCTTTTAGCCATCAGGTATGAGCTTAACACTTAAAACTTAACACGTAACACTTTCATATAAATGAAACAGGAGATTACAATGAAACTGACAGGGGCCCAGATTCTGGTTAAAATGATAAAAGCCCAGGGGGTTGACACCATTTTCGGATATCCCGGCGGGGCCACCATCGACATCCATGATGAGATTGTCCGCCACGATGACCTGCGCCACATCCTGGTGCGCCATGAGCAGGGGGCCGTACATGCGGCTGATGCCTATTCCCGGGCACACAAAACCACAGGGGTGGCCCTGGTTACCTCAGGACCCGGGGCAACCAACACCGTCACCGGTATTGCATCCGCCCATGCAGACTCCATTCCCATGGTGGTTTTCTGCGGACAGGTGCCCACCGGGCTCATCGGCAATGATGCATTCCAGGAAGTGGATATTGTGGGCATCACCCGGCCCTGCACCAAACACAACTATCTGGTGAAAGATCCGGACAAACTGGCAGCCATCATCCAGGAGGCGTTTTATATTGCCCGGTCCGGCAGACCAGGTCCGGTGCTGGTGGACCTGCCCAAAGATATCCTCCAGGCAGAAATAGAATTTCAGATGCCTGAAGAACCCCGTCTGCGGTCCTACAAGCCCAACTATACCCCCAATAAAAAACAGATCGCCAAGGTGGTGCAGATGGTCAAAGATGCCAGAAGGCCGGTGATATTTGCCGGCGGCGGGGTGATTTCATCCCGGGCATCGGAACAGCTTACCAGGCTGGCACAAATGGGGCGCATCCCGGTGACCACATCTCTTATGGGGCTGGGAGCGTTTCCGGGCACAGATCCTTTGTGGCTGGGCATGCTGGGCATGCACGGCACCTTCCGGGCAAATATGAGCATCGGCCACTGTGATCTGATCATTGCTGTGGGGGTAAGATTCGATGACCGGGTCACGGGGAATATTGCAAAATTCGCCCCCCATGCATCCATTATCCAGATCGATATCGATCCCACCTCCATCCACAAAAACATCCCGGTGCAGTGCCCCATTGTGGGGGACTGCAAAACCACGCTGGAACATATTCTGGCCCTCATGGAAAAACAGAATCCCGCAGAATTGACCGTGGAGCGGGACCCATGGCTGGAACAGATTGACCAGTGGAAACAGACCACCCCCCTCAAATACAACCAGAAGGCAGATGTCATCAAACCCCAGTTTGTAGTGGAAAAACTGTGGGAGATCACCAGAGGACAGGCCATCATCACCACGGAAGTGGGCCAGAACCAGATGTGGGCGGCCCAGTATTACCATTTTGACCTTCCCAACCATTTTATCACCTCCGGCGGGCTGGGGGTCATGGGCTTCGGCCTGCCGGCTGCCATCGGCGCCAAGGCAGCCTGTCCGGACAAACTGGTGGTGGATGTGGCAGGAGACGGCTCCATACAGATGAACATCCAGGAACTGATGACGGCGGTGGAAAACTGCCTGGATGTGAAAATCGTGATCCTCAACAACCGGTTTCTGGGCATGGTGCGGCAGTGGCAGGAATTTTTTTACAACAAAGCCTATGCCTGCACCAATATCGAAAATGCCCCGGATTTTGTAAAACTGGCAGAAGCATACGGCGCCGCAGGATTCCGGTGCACAGACCCGGCCTGCGTGGAGGATACCCTGCGCAAAGGACTTGACACACCAGGCACGGTGATCATGGATTTTGTGGTGGAGCGGGAAGAATCGGTGTATCCCATGGTACCGGCCGGCGGGGCTCTCACGGAAATGCTTCTGGTGTAAATATTTTGATACAAAAACCTAAGGAAACAACAATGGAAACCAGCAGATATTTACTCTCAATTCTCGTGGATGATGAGCCAGGGGTCCTGTCCAGGATTGCCGGCCTGTTTTCCGGCAGGGGCTTTAACATCGATTCTTTGAGTGTAGCCACCACCGATGATCCGGATGTATCCCGGATCACCATGGCCACCACCTGTGATGCCCAGGTCATCGAACAGATCAAAAAACAGCTCCACAAGCTCATCAACGTCATCACAGTAAATGACCTTACCGACAAAAAATATGTGGAACGGCAGCTGGCCCTGGTCAAGGTCCATGCCAAACCGGAAAAGCGTGCGGAAATCCTGCGGATTGTGGATATTTTCCGGTGCCGGGTCGTGGATGTGGGCCATGCCCACTACACAGTGGAGATCTCAGGGGACAGCGGCAAGCACCAGGCATTTTTGTCTCTGCTGAAACCCATGGGCATCATTGAAATTGCCAGCACAGGGGCCATTGCCCTGGCAAGGGAGATGGGGAAATAAAATGGATTCTGTAAAATTATACGACACCACCCTCAGGGACGGGATGCAGGGGGAAAACATCTTTTTTTCTCCGGAAGACAAAATAAAAATCGCCGGAAGGCTGGATGATGCCGGCATCCACTATATCGAAGGCGGATGGCCCGGCTCCAACCCCGGAGCAGCCCATTTTTTTGAACTGGCACAAAAAATCTCCTTTAAACAGGCAAAGGTGGCGGCCTTCGGTGCCACCCGGCGGCCGGGCACAACCTGTGACAAAGATGCCAACCTTGCGGCACTCATTGCATCAGCGGCCCCGGTCATCACCATTTTCGGCAAATCATGGGACCTGCACGTCACCCAGATCATGGACAATACCCTGGCAGAAAACCTGGACATGATCCGGGAAAGTGTGGCCCACCTGCTCTCCCATGACCGGGAAGTGATGTATGATGCAGAACATTTTTTCGACGGGTACAAAGCCAACCGGCAGTATGCCCTGGATACGCTGGCAGCTGCCCTGGAAGGCGGCACCCGCACCCTGGTGCTGTGCGACACCAACGGCGGGTCCATGCCCTGTGAAATAGATGAGATTGTCAGATCTGTAATGGAATATTTCAAGGATGTTCCCGGCATCTGTTTCGGGATCCATACCCACAATGACTGCGCCATGGCCGTGGCCAACGCCGTCAATGCCGTACATGCCGGTGCCGGCATGGTCCAGGGCACCATCAACGGCTATGGGGAACGCTGCGGCAATGCGGATCTCACCGCCGTTATCCCCATCCTGGCCCTGAAGATGAAAAAAGAATGCATGGCTGAAGAAAACCTGAAAAAACTGCTGAACCTGTCCCGGTTTGTCTCGGAAACCGCCAATATGCCGCCGGTAAGTTCCCGGCCCTTTGTGGGAAAAAGTGCTTTTGCCCACAAGGGCGGGGTCCATGTGTCCGCCATCATGAAAAACCCACTGGCCTATGAGCACATGGATCCGGCCAGGGTGGGCAATGTGCGCCGGGTTCTGGTGTCCGAGCAGTCAGGCAAAAGTAATATCATCTACAAGGCTGAAGAGCTGGGGGTGGACCTGGGAGATGATGCAGTGAAACAAAAACAGATTGTGTCCTCTATAAAGGACCTGGAAGATGACGGGTTTGAGTTTGATGCAGCTGAGGGGTCCCTCAAGTTGATCATGGAAAAACTCACCGAACAGTACAAAAGCTATTTTGATCTGGAATCTTTCCGGGTGGTGGTGGAAAAAGACAGGGAAAAACCGTGTTACTCCCATGCCATGATCAAGATCCGGGTGGGAAAAACAACCGAAATCACCTCTGCGGAAGGTGACGGCCCGGTATCAGCTTTGGACAATGCCCTGCGAAAAGCCTTGTCCGCCATGTATCCCAGGATCAGTGACATGCACCTGGTGGACTTCAAGGTCCGGGTGATAGACGGGTCCGACGGCACCGATGCCAAGGTGCGGGTGCTCATCGAATCCAGGGACACGGACAATCTTTTCACCACCATCGGGGTATCAGAGGATATCATTGAAGCCAGCTGGCAGGCCCTGGCTGACAGTTTTCAGTACAAACTTTCTCTGGACCATAATAAACCCTAAATATCTAAAAAGGCTATACCCATGAATGACAACAAACGCATTATCATATTTGATACCACCCTGCGGGACGGGGAACAGTCCCCCGGGGCCAGCATGAACCAGGCGGAAAAACTGCGCATCGCCACCCAGCTGGAACTGCTGGGGGTGGATGTGATCGAGGCCGGGTTTCCCGCCGCATCAGACGGGGATTTCGAAGCAGTGAAAAAAATTGCCGGCAGCCTGAAAAAAGCCCAGGTGGCTGCCCTGTGCCGGGCTGATGAACACGATATCCGGCGGGGCTGGGATGCTGTCAAAGACGCTGTCAACCCCAGGATACACACATTTATCGCCACCTCGGAACTGCACATGAAATACAAGCTGCAGATGGAACCTGCTGATGTACTGCGCCAGGCAGTGGCAGCGGTGAAACTGGCCGCATCTTTCACCGGCAATGTGGAATTTTCCGCAGAAGACGGTTCCCGTTCCGACCCGGATTTCTTATGCACTGTGTTTGAATCGGTCATAGATGCCGGCGCTACCACCATCAACCTGCCGGACACAGTGGGGTATGCGGTTCCCGAAGAGTTCGGACAGCTGATTGAATATGTACTTGCAAACACCTCCAATATAGACCAGGCCGTACTGTCTGTTCACTGCCACAATGACCTGGGACTTGCCACGGCCAACACCCTGGCGGCCATCCAGAAAGGGGCCCGGCAGGTGGAGGTCACCATCAACGGCATCGGAGAGCGGGCAGGCAACACTTCCATGGAAGAGGTGGTGATGTCTTTGAAAACCCGGCCCAATTTTTTCAGCCACACCACTGCCATTGACACCACAAGGATTTACCCCACCAGCCGCCTGGTGAGCATGATCACAGGAATTATGGTCCAGCCCAACCGGGCCATTGTGGGTGCCAACGCCTTTGCCCATGAAGCCGGCATCCACCAGGACGGGGTGCTCAAAAATCCCATGACCTATGAAATCATGAAACCGGAAACCGTGGGCATCACCAAAAACAGCCTGGTCCTGGGCAAACATTCCGGACGTCATGCCCTGGCTGCCCATATCCGCACCATGGGATACGACCTGTCTGAAGAAGAGATCAATATTGTGTTTAAAAAGTTCAAAAACCTGGCTGACCGCAAAAAACAGATTCTGGATGAAGATATTGAAGCCCTTATAAATGAAGGTGTATTGCGGACCCCGGAAGTCTTCGGCCTGGAATATATCCATGTGCTGTCCGGTTCCACGGTATTTCCCACTGCATCGGTTCAGCTCAAGATCAACGGCCGCCTGGTCCAGGGTGCACTGGAGGGCACCGGCCCCATTGATGCGGTCTACAATATTATCTCCAAGCTCACAAACACCAAGTCCGAGCTGCTCAGATTTACCATATCCGCCCTGACCGAAGGTACGGACGCCCAGGGAGAGGTTACGGTAAGACTCAAGGAAGACGGTATCGTGGCCCTGGGCAAAGGAGCTGATCCAGACATCATCACCGCCTCCGCCCTGGCTTATCTCAACGGACTCAACCGCCTGGAATATTTAAAGGCCCATCCCCCGATGGAGCAGGCGGTTCTGTAAACATTTGATATGGATGCCGCTCCCGGCGGCATCCTGTTCCAGACACAAACATGGTTATCCGGCAGATTCGAATGAATGGTTTTGAAATTTTGAAATATATTGGTTATCCCCAATGAATTTTGATATAATTGGTCAGATTGAAAAAATTGTGAGATCCGGCCCGTTAATTGCTTTAATTTCCGGTTATGGAAACACAACTCACATCCATCAAGGGAATTATCATTCCCGCTTCCTGGGATACAAACGGCAACATACTCAGTACTGCCATCGTCACTTTTACTGAGGATGTTTTTGCTGTAACAGACAGTGACTGCGGCCGATCCCTCACCCGTCACCTGAGAGAAACCGTAACCATGACCGGCTGGGTAAGTGTTCATGGATCATCAAAACACATTCATGTGCAGAGCTTTCACATCCACGATCCAGGTGAAACTGCCTGACCTGACAATCAATGATTGACACAAACGGCTGTTGCTGTTAATAGAAATCCAGGTTTTCATCCTGTTCGCTGTTCTTGTTAGAGCGCCTGCCAGGCCATTGCTTTGGAGAGTCCACATGAAAGAGATACTGGTACTGACCGACCAGGCAGATGATTTTGCCCTTATTGCCCGGGTCCTGGAAAAATCTTTTGCCGTCAGTCATGCCCCGGATCTGGACACGGCCAGGGCCATGCATACCAGATCA
>JAWOEP010000025.1:0-26824 GCA_046482705.1 Desulfotignum sp. | reverse complement strand
CAGTACCTAAAGGCAATCCTGGAAGGGGGTGTCATTGGTGATAAACATATTTTTCCCACCCGGAATCCGGAACTGCGGCAGATTATCCAGGATGTAAAACAATTTCATACATCAGTTTTTCTTCCCAGTTTCAAGGTGGCCTATGACCAGATGCATCTGCAGTTATCTGCAGAACCGTATGATTACGCGCTCTTGGATACCATTGATGAAAAAACAATTGCCCTGGCCAATGATCTGACCCGGCAGCTGGACCAGGCCGGTGCCATATCCCAGGGGCTTATCCTTCAGGCTGAAGCAGATCTGATAAAAGAAAAGCAGCAGGCGGTCACCATTCTGGCGGTAGCCACCCTGGTGGGAATCGCAGCAGCTATTTTGCTGGGGTTTGTCGTGTCAGGCCGGATTGCCGGGCCTGTTAAAAAAGCGGCAGCTTTTACCAGAGAGGTTGCCCAGGGCGATTTCTCCAAAACTTTAGAGGTTCCCCAGAAAGATGAAATCGGGTCCATGGTGAATGCCATGAACCAGATGGTACAGGGCCTGGCATCGGTTTTTAAAAACATTGCCCGGGGAGTGGCCACCCTGGATCAGACAGCAGCGGATTTATCCGGGATTTCAGACAGTCTGAAGGCCCGCGCTGAAAAAATGACCCATAAATCAGGTGCTGTCAGTGGTGCGGCCCAGGCAATGCAGGAGCGGGTGACGTCTGTCACCCAAAGTTCCCGGGCGTTTTCAGATAACCTGGATACAGTATCCGCTGCCATGGAACAGATGAATGCCACTGTAGCGGAAATTGCAAAAAATACCAGTGAAGCCCGGCAGATTTCAGAGACAGCTGTGTCAACTGCCAGCGGCGCTTCCAGCCGGGTGGATGAGCTGGGCAAAGATGCTGCTGAAATCGGGCAGGTCACCCAGACCATCACCGATATATCAGATCAGACCAACCTGCTGGCATTGAATGCCACCATTGAAGCGGCCCGGGCAGGAGAAGCCGGTAAAGGCTTTGCCGTTGTGGCCAATGAAATCAAGGGCCTGGCCCGGCAGACAGCAGAAGCTGCCAAAGATATTTCAGAAAAAATTACGCACATCCAGGATTCTTCCAAAGGCACGGTAACGGAAATTCAGCAGATTTCACAGGTGATCAATGAGGTGAATACCATTGTTATCGCCATTGCGGGGGCCATTGAGGAACAGTCCAGCACTGCCGGAGAAATTGCTGAAAACATATCTCTGGCAGCACAGGGCATACATGACAACCATGAGCATATTACAGACATATCCAAGGCAACCAGCCGGATAGCCGATGACATCCTCAGTGTGAATACCCATGCTGCCTCTGTCACAGATACCAGCCGGAAAGTGAGTGAAAACGTGACCCGGATCACGGAATTTGCCGCCAGCCTGGGACAGGCAATCCGCCGTTTCAAAATTTAGCGGGCACCAACAAAATGAAAGCTGTATGAACATATTGGCCATGACTCTGGATCAGGTGATCCACACCCTTGAAAAAGAATATGGAAAAGGCCGGTTTCATGCCCGGGCCCTGTACCGGGAAATCTTTAAAAATGCGCATCCGGATTTACTTTCCATACCCGAATTTGCCGCTTCCCGGGCATTGGCCAGTGATTTGGAAAAAAATATCTGCCTGGAACCGGGGTGGGTAAAAACGGTTTTCCAGGACAGTGATCTCACCAAATTCATCACCCGGCTGTCCGACGGCATGGAGATAGAATCGGTGATCGTTCCCATGAACCGGTACAACACCCTGTGTGTTTCCAGCCAGGTGGGGTGCCGGATGGGATGTACCTTCTGTGAAACCGGCCGCATGGGACTGCGGCGCAGTCTTACCACATCTGAAATCACCGGCCAGTTGTATAACGCCAGGCATGTGCTGAAAAAGCAGATCAAAAATGTCGTTTTCATGGGAATGGGAGAACCCCTTGACAATTTTGCGCCGGTGATGGCTGCAGTGCAGATCATGCATGAGCAGAAAGGGTTTGACATTTCCCTGCGCCACATGACCATTTCAACATCCGGGGTGGTGCCGGGGATCAGGAAACTGGCTGGCATGAACCTTGCCGGCATCCGGCTGGCCGTATCGGTGAATGCCCCTGACAACCCGACCCGCTCACAGCTGATGCCGGTGAACAATGCCTGGCCCCTGGAAATCCTTAAAAAAACCCTGGTAGCCTTTCCTCTGCCCCGCAAAGGCACCTTTTTGTTTGAATACATTCTCATCAAAGGGGTGAATGATACAAAGGCCCATGCAGACAGGCTGGCAGATTTCATCCACCCCCTGCCTGTACGCCTGAATCTCATTCCCTGCAACCCGGTGCCGGGCCTTGCCCATGAAAGTCCGTCAGATGCTGATATGAACCGGTTTTCACAGCACCTTGTTGAAAAAAACATTTTTGTCATCCGGCGGTGGAGCAAGGGCAGATCTGTCTCTGCCGGCTGCGGCCAGCTGGGGCGGCGGTAGCAGGTATCATCCTTTGAGTTTTTTTATATTATCCCTGGCAAAGTCAATGGTCGGATCGATTTCAAGGGCCATTTCATAGTATTTTATCGCCAGTGCAGTTTCCCCCAGTTCCCGGTAATTGGAACCGATATTGGCATAGTTGATGGCCTCTGACGGGTCAACCTCCAGGGCATTTTCAAAACAGGAAATGGCTTTGTGGTGGTTTTTTTGCATAAAATGGCAGACCCCCATGGTGTTGAGCAGGTCCGGCCGCTGGGAATCAACAGCCAGTCCTTTTTCGCAGACAGCGACCGCCCTTTCATACAGGCCCATATCCTTGAGGCAGGCCCCCATGTGGGAACAGATGTCCGGCAGGTTCATTGGGACCGGGTCTCTTTCCAGGGCGGTTTCAAATGCCTCCAGGGCCGTGTGAAGGTCACCCAGTGCATTGTATACCAGTCCTTTGTAAAAACTGGTGTAATATTTTTCCGGCAGGGCCTGCTCCAGGGCATCCAGTTTGACCAGGGCCTGGACAGGATCCAGGGTTTCGGTGATGAGTCTGGCTGAAAACATCCCCACGCTGGCGGATACTGCCCGTTCCCTGAAGTGGGCCCCCGGCATGATGGTGTAAAAGGCCGGGATGTCCAGGTCCGGGTGCCGGGTGTCAATGGCCAGGATCTCATATCCTTTGCTGCCCAGTGTGGCAATGAGGTTTTCCACCTCCACCCGGATGTTGGGGTCTGACAGATTCGGCAGATCGGCCAGGTCCTTCATGGTTTCAGGATGGGTGATAAAGGCTGCATCGGCAATGTCGGTGAATTTGGGCAGACCCGAGGCCACATAACTTGATCCGGAATTGAAATCCCCTGCCAGCTGGGCCACCTCGGTCAGGGCACGGCCCATGGCTTTCTGGGGATCAGGCGCAGTGCCTGCAGTCCACACGATTTCGCTTTTTTCCGGAAACGTGGCAGGATCCCAGGCCAGAACCGCAATGGTGGGAATGCCTGTATCCAGGGAAAAATCTGAGGCATGCACCTGGATGCCGCAGTTTCTGTATTTGGCCAGCAGCTCTTTTACCAGCGGATCGGTAAAGGTGTCCAGACGGATGCCCGGGACAGCAAGTTTTCCGTGGCTCACCAGAGAAGAGGTGTGCCGCTCCACCAGTTCGCAGATACCCTGGATCAATGCCTCTTCATTGCAGTTGCCGGCACAGGGCCCGTTGAATTCATTGATCATGTAAAACCAGGTAAAGGGGATCAGCACCTCCTGTTCCCGGGTCAGGTTATATCCTCTGGTCCACTGCAGGTTCAGGCTGTTGAATATGGGTCTTACCCTGTGGGCATCAGCTGGATCGTCATGCACGGACCGGATGATCTGGTCAAAGGGCAGAATGTTTTCCCCGAGTTCCTCTGCCCGGGCAGAAAGGAAATTGCTTTTTTTGTTCACAAAGGAAAAAAAGCTGAAACGTTCCGCCAGCTCCATAACAGCACTGGCTTCTGACTGGGCAGGGGTGCCGCCTTTTCCCATCTGCTTATTGGTGCCGATAACCTGCCTGGCATCTGTACCGCATTCACTGAAAAAAACCGGTATGTCCAAACGGCCGTTGTCAATGCGGCGGGTCTGGTTCAGAATATTCAGGCGGGAGGTGGCAGCTTTTTCTTTGAACCGGGCCACGGTCTTTTCCGGGGACATGATTTTATCCTGATCATAGGTGTAGCCTTTTACCGCATCCTTGAGTTCGATTGTATATGTCATGAAAATCTCTTTCGTATCCAGGGATTAAATGTTGTACAGATATATGCCGGCCTGCCGGCGCAGGAAAAGCATCTGAAAATGGGCTTAAATGGTTCTGGTGTCTGTTATTTCACAAGGGTTACTGCATCACCCACCCGGATGGTTCCGCCGGTAAGAATTTTTGCGAACACCCCTTCTTTGGGCATGATGCAGTCTCCGGTGCGGTAAAAAATGGCACATTTTTTGTGGCATTCTTTTCCGATCTGGGTGATTTCCACCAGGGCTGTGTCTCCGAGCCGTACCTGCTGACCGATTTTCTGATTTTTCCAGTCAATACCGGTGGTGGCAATGTTTTCAGCAAAATCTCCGAAATGCAGTACAAAATCTTTGCTACTGGCCGCGTCAATGCTTTCAGCAGCCAGAAAACTGAGCTGCCGGTGCCAGTCCCCGGCATGGGCATCCCCTTTGATGCCATGGTTTTCCACCAGTTCCGCCTGATCAGTGCACAGTTTGGTGGTGCCTTTTTTTTTGCTTACGGCAATGGAAACTATTTTCACGGCGCTTCCTTTTTTTGTGTTTATCAATACAGGCAAGATTTATATCACATTGTGGCAGTAAATTTCAATACCAAAAGCATGCTTCCGGCGGGCAGAGGTGGTGGCAGGTTATTTTTTGTCTGACCTGTTTCGGGATTGTCCGTTTACAGGTGGATCCCCTGCAGGTAGGTCCACAGAGGTTGTCCGGGGGAAAGGGTCTGTTTTTGAAAAAAAAGCTGCATCAATGTGCTGGTTTATTTTTTTGGCAAGCCCTGCCGGCAGTTTCTGCAGGGCAAAGGATTGCTGGATGCAGGCTTCAAGGCAGGTGTCCATGTCATATAATTGCCTGCAGTCTTCACATTCCTGGATATGGCCCAGTATGCCGGGATCCCGGGTCTGCTTGTGTGCAGACCGGTTCTGCAGCCAGATAAAAAAGTCATTACAGTTCATGGGTCAGATATGTTCCGGGTTATTGTTTTTATGAAAGCCGTCAGCCGTCAGTACTCAGCTAACAGCTAACAGCTAAAAGCTAAAAGCTTTCATATTTCGTTGTGCCCGCCAGGGCGTGGTTGTTATTTGGAGCCAAACGAGACGTCCTGTATATCTTCCACACAGGAATCACCTTCCAGAATGGCATCCATCCTGCCGTAGGTGGCCGGTAAAAGTGTGTTAATGAAAAATCTGGCGGTTGCCATTTGGCCGGCATAAAACGCCGCATCCTTGTTTTTGGCAGCTTTTTGGGCCACTGCATCCCTGTCCAGGCTGCCCGCTTTTTTGGCCAGTTTGGGTGCGGCGATGCCGGCCCGCCACAGATGCATCCAGGCAAAACAGACATCACCGGTCACCTCTAAAAAGGGGTGGGCAAATGCATAGGCATTCAATGCCTGATCAGATCTGGATCGGGTGCCTATTACCTGTGCCAGTTCCTCTAAGCGGGACACGGCATGGGATACTTTGGCACACAGATCCTCCACCCCGGAAACACCGGAAAATTCATGTATGGTTTTTTTCATGCAGCTGATAAAATACTGGAATGCCCTGCCCTGGTTCATGGAAAGTTTTCTGCCCAGAAGGTCCATGGCCTGGATGCCGTTGGTGCCCTCATAGATCATGAAAATCCGTGCATCCCGCATGAGCTGCTCCACCGGATATTCACTGATATACCCGTAACCCCCGTATACCTGGATGCCGTGGGAGCATACTTCCAGGGCCTTGTCCGTGACATAGCCCTTGACCACCGGGGTGAGCACTTCCACCATGGCAGCGGTGTCTGCTTTAAGGTCTTTGTCATCCGTGGTGTGTACAATATCGTTGCACCAGGCATAATAATAGATCAGAGACCGCATGCCTTCTGTAAAAGCTTTCATGTTGAGCAGCTGGCGTTTGACATCCGGGTGCTGGATAATGGGAACGCTTTGTGCGCCGGCATCTTTTCCTGCTGTCAAATGCCTGCCCTGGATTCGGGTTCTGGCATAGTCCAGGGCATACATGTAGGAGGCGGATGCCACGGCAAAACCCTGGAGCCCCACAAAGGCCCGGGCTTCGTTCATCATCTGGAACATGGCGGGCATGCCCCGGTTCTCTTCTCCCAGCAGGGTGCCGATGCACGGCCCTTTGTCCCCTAAAGACAAGGAGGCGGTGGCATTGCCGTGAATACCCATTTTTTTTTCCAGGCCGGTGCAGACCACGTTGTTAAAATCCCCTAAAGAGCCGTCGTCATTCACCAGAAATTTGGGAACCAGAAACAGTGAAATCCCTTTGGTGCCGGCAGGGGCTCCCGGGATTCTGGCAAGTACCGGGTGGATAATATTGTCACACAGATCGTGTTCACCTGCTGAAATAAAAATTTTGGATCCGGAAAGGGAGTAGGTACCGTCTGCATTTTTTTGTGCCGTGGTGGTCAAAGCTCCTACATCAGATCCTGCTTCAGGCTCGGTGAGCAGCATGGTGCCGCCCCATTCGCCGGAAAACATTTTTTTCAGGTACAGGCGTTTCTGGGTATCATCACCAAAGGCTTCCACCAGTTTGGCTGCCCCGTGGGTCATGCCGTAATACAGCATGAAAGCCGAGTTGGCGCCCACCATATATTCCAGGGCTGCACTTCCCACTGTTCTGGGCATGCCCTGGCCCCCCACGGCCGGATCATCACACATGGCCAGCCATTCCCCTTCACATAACAGCCGCCATGCCCGTTTAAAGGATTCAGGAACCCGTACCTTACCGTTTTCCAGGATGCATCCCTGCTCATCCCCTTCCTTAAAGGTGGGCAGGATCTCTTTTATGGCCAGGTTTCTGGCTTCCGAGACAATCAGGTCGATGGTCTTTTTGTTGAATTCAGCAAAACTGTCATGGTTCACCTGTCCGATCTGTTCATGGAGGACAAAATCCACATCCCTGCGGTCAGCAATCACTTGTGCCATATGTCTATAATCCCTTTTCTCTTGGGTTTTTATAAAAAAATAAAAAAAATTCTGGCCTGCCTGCATCTTTCCTTAGGCAAAAACCAATGGGTTGTCAACGAATGATACGAAAAAAATATTGATTTATCAATTGATTCATACCATGGTATAGCAATTATCCAGATGGGATTATCGCGGCTGGATATTTATGGATGGTTGTGATACAGGAGAATCATGATTATTAAATGCTGGGGTTCCAGAGGATCTATACCGGTATCAGGCCGGCAGTATGTTGTCTACGGCGGGGATACCACCTGCGTTGAAATAACCGCCGGCTCCGGGGAGACAATTATCATCGATGCCGGCACCGGGATCCGCAGGCTGGGAAATTTTCTGCTGGAACAGCAAAAAAAAAAGTATTATCTGCTGTTCACCCACTGCCACTGGGACCATATCACCGGTATCCCGTTTTTCAGACCCCTGCTTTTCAGCTGCAACCGCTTGATTGTTCAGGACAGAAAATTTGCAGGATTTTCCACAAAAGACGTGTTGAACCGGGTGTTGTGTCCGCCATTTTTTCCTGTCCGCCTCAAGGACCTGAAAGCAGATATTCGTTTTGATACATCATTGAACAACCGGTTTTGCATCGGTTCTGTGGAAATCGATACCATTTTAACCAGCCACTCCCGGGGCAGTCTCGGGTATAAATTCACAGAAGATGATAAAACCTTTGTTTTTCTCACCGACAATGAACTGGGGTTTACCCATCCCCAGGGGCAGGGATTTGACAGCTACAAACGGTTTGCCGAACAGGCGGATATCTTGTTCCATGATGCAGAATATACACAAGAGGAATACCAGTTCCGCAAAGGCTGGGGCCACTCATCAGTCCCCCAGGCACTGGATCTGGCTGTAAAAGCCGGGGTGATGCAGCTGGGCCTTATCCATCTGAACCAGGACCGGTCTGATCAAGACATGGATGCTATTGTGGACAAATGCAGACATTTTTTAAATTCCCAGAACAATACGCTCCATTGTTACGGTGTTTCCTGCGATTTTGAAATCACACTCTGAACAGCCGGGTTCTTTTGCAGAAAAGAACCATATCGAAAACAGATGGCGCAAAGCCATGCACGCCTTTTTCCATCCCCGGGTGGTTACCATGCTGTTTTTCGGATTTTGCGCCGGGCTGCCCATTCTGCTGATTTTTTCCTCGCTTTCTTTGTGGCTCAGGGAAGCCGGGGTGCAGCGGTCTGCTGTAACCTTTTTTTCCTGGGCAGCGCTCGGGTATTCTTTCAAGTTTGTCTGGGCCCCCCTGGTGGACCAGATGCCCATTCCCTGGTTGACCCGCAAGCTGGGGAGGCGGAGAAGCTGGATTCTGGCGGCCCAGACCGGGATTGTGGGGGCTATTTTATGGATGGCATTCACAGATCCGGGATCAGGATACCATCCGCTGGTTTTCATGGCAATGGCAGCGGTTTTGCTGGGGTTTTCGTCGGCAACCCAGGATATTGCCATTGATGCCTACCGCATCGAATCTGCCGCAGTTGATCTCCAGGCCATGATGGCCTCCGCCTATATCGGGGGCTACCGTATCGGCATGCTGGTGGCCGGGGCAGGGGCCCTGATTCTGGCGGAGTGGTTTGGATCGGCAAAGGGAAGTTACCGGTTTGAGGCCTGGCAGGCCACCTACTGCATCATGGCAGGTCTGATGCTGGTGGGCATAATCACAGCCCTGGTCATTGACGAGCCGGACTCAGATTATAATCCGGCAGATGCTTACAGTTCAAAGGATTACCTGACCGGCCTGGCCCTGTTCGGTCTGGCAGTGGCTGCCTTTATTGTAACTTTTTATTTAACGGGCCGGATCACCAGTGATGTGAAAGCACAGCTGGGGCAGTGGCTGAACAACCCGACCCTGGCAGGGTTTCTGGTGGAGTGCTTCCGTCTGGCGGCAGGGCTTGTTGCGGCAGCCATGGTGGGCAAAATCTGTATGACAGCCAGGCTTGTGAATGAAAAAATGGTGACTGCCAGCTACGTGGCCCCGGTTCTGGACTTTTTCAGCAGATACAGGCTTTCTCTTGCCTGGATGATCCTGGCACTCATCGGTCTGTACCGGATATCCGATATTGTTCTGGGGGTCATATCCAATGTTTTTTATCAGGATCTGGGGTTTTCCAAAACCCAGATCGCCAGTGTGGTGAAAACATTCGGACTTTTCATGACCCTTGCCGGCGGATTTGCCGGCGGCATCCTCTCCATCCGCTACGGGGTGATCCGGATTCTGTTTCTGGGTGCCCTGCTGGCATCCGCCACCAATCTTTTGTTCATGGTCCTGGCGTTTGCCGGGCATAATCTGGCCCTTTTGTATCTGGTGATCGCAGCGGATAATCTGGCTGCAGGACTTGCCAGCGCTGCATTTGTGGCCTTTTTGTCCAGTTTGACCAGCATCCGGTTCACAGCAATGCAGTATGCAGTGTTCAGTTCTTTGATGACCCTGGTGCCCAAAGTGTTTGGCGGGTATTCCGGTACCATTGTCGATGCTGCAGGATACCCGGCCTTTTTTTTATTGACCACCCTGATGGGGCTGCCTGTGCTGGTACTGGTATGGTATTGCAGCCGCCATCTTGAAATTGCCGGATAAGCTGTGGTTTTTTGCGGGAATAAAACCGGGATACATGGTTTCTAAAGTAATGGATATTGCACCGGATATGTTTTTAAACCCCGGACCCGGGGATGTAAAAAAGTGATAACCAGGTGTAAATTAAATAATTGTTGACAAAAAAAGGCCTTTTTTTTACTTAAAGGCGGGGGAAATTTAATGGCGTGACGTCCTTTTTTTACGGGCTTTTTCCGTCACCTGCCGCGCATGTGACAAAAAAACTGAAAATATCAGGCGCCACAGCTTAACGCCCACGGGCGATAATAAACGGTTAGGAGGTTTTGATAATGACGCAGAAGGTGACACCAAACAACGACCCTGTGGGGTCTGTCATGGTCCTTGGTGGCGGGATTGCAGGTATGCAGTCTGCCATTGACCTGGCCAATTCAGGCTATTATGTCTATCTGGTTGAAAAATCATACGCCATCGGCGGTATGATGGCCCGGCTGGACAAGACATTTCCGACCAATGACTGCACCATGTGAGTGATCTCACCCAAACTGGTCGAGGTCGGCCGGCATCTGAATATAGAGTTGTTGACGAATACAGAACTTCTGGAATTGGATGGTGAACAGGGAAACTTCACGGCCAGAATAAAAGAAAAACCGCGGTTTGTCGATATATCCAAGTGTACCTCCTGCGGGGAATGCACCAAAGTGTGTCCGGTGGATACCCCCAGTGAGCACAATGAAGGGCTCAACCAGCGCAAAGCCATTTTTAAGCAGTATGAACAGGCCATTCCCGGGGCCTTTGGCATATCCAAACGCTCTGTTGCGCCCTGTAAAGCTACCTGTCCTGCCCATGTGTCCATCCAGGGATTCATTGCCCTGATGCAGCAGGAAAAATATGCAGAGGCGTTGAAACTGTTCAAGCAGGAACACCCGTTTCCCGGGTCCTGCGGCCGGGTCTGTCACCACCCCTGTGAAGCGGTGTGTACCAGAGGTGATGCAGACCAGCCCCTGGCCATCCAGTATCTGCACCGGTTTCTGGCAGACCTTGATTTTGAGCAGGAATCTGCCTGGGTCCCGGACATTGCAGAAAAAAGAGATGAAAAAGTGGCTGTTGTAGGTTCCGGTCCTGCCGGTCTCACCGCAGCCTATTACCTGGCCCAGAAGGGGTACGGGGTCACGGTGTATGAAAAACTCCCGGTAAAAGGCGGCATGATGGCCGTGGGCATTCCAGAATACCGGCTGCCCAAGGCGGAGCTGGAAAAAGAGATTGCCGTGATCGAAGCTTTGGGGGTGGAGATCAAGACCGGGGTGGAATTCGGTACAGACATCACCCTGGACAGCCTGAAAAAAGAGGGGTTTGCATCGGTTTTCATGGCCACGGGCCTGCACGGGTCCCGGTCTCTGGGTGTCAAAGGAGAAGACCTGAAAGGGGTTCTTGCCGGCACCACATTTCTGCGGGATGCTGCCATGGGCAAAGCGGACAAACTTTCCGGCAAAACCATTGTCATCGGCGGCGGTAACGTGGCCGTGGACGTGGCATTGACTGCACAGCGCCTGGGATCCGAGGATGTCACCATGGTGTGCCTGGAAAAAAGAGAAGAGATGCCGGCCTGGGATTATGAGATCGAAGAGGCCCTGGAAGAAAAGGTCAATATTGTAAACAGCAAAGGGCCGCTGCGGTTTTATGGTGATGATGAGGGAAAGGTCACCGAGGTCTCTTTTCAGGAATGTACCGCAGTGTTTGATGAAAACGGCCGGTTCAATCCCCAGTACGATGACTGCCAGCTGATCACCCATGAAGCAGATACCGTGATTGTGGCCATCGGCCAGATGGGAGAGACCGGCTTTGCCAAAGACCAGGGCATTGCCCTGACCCCTCCGGGGGGATATGAGGCAGATCCTGTGACCCTGCAGACTCCTGTTGAGTGGGTGTTTGCCGGTGGAGATGCCTTTTACGGCCCCAAATCCGTTGTGGATGCGGTGGCATCGGGCAAGACTGCGGCAGAAAGTATTCACCGGTATATCAACGGCCTGGACCTGGCCGAGGGCAGAGAAAAATCCTGGGATTTTGAAAAACCGGAAATCGATAATGTGCCGCAGATAGACCGGGTGACACCGGAAAAGCTGCCGGTGACACAAAGAAAAGGCAATTTCAAGGAAGTTACCCTGGCCCTGGCCAAAGAACTCATTGACCGGGAAGCGGCCCGGTGTCTTTCCTGCGGCATCTGTTCCGAGTGTTACCAGTGTGTGGAGGTGTGCCTGGCAGGCGCTGTGGACCATGACCAGGTCCCGGTGGTCCGGGATGTCAACGTGGGCTCGGTGATCATGACCACAGGCGCCACCACCTTTGATCCGTCCGGCATGGATGACACATATATGTATAAACGCTCCAAAAATGTCATGACATCCCTGGAGTTTGAGCGGATTCTGTCTGCCGGCGGTCCCACCATGGGACATCTGGTCCGGCCCTCTGATGAAAAAGAACCCGAGAAAATCGCCTGGCTCCAGTGCATCGGTTCCAGGGATACCAACCGGTGCGGCAACGGGTACTGCTCTTCGGTGTGCTGCATGTATGCCATCAAAGATGCCATGATTGCCAAGGAACATTCGGAAAAAGAACTGGATGCCGCCATCTTCAACATGGATATGCGGACATTCGGCAAAGACTATGAAAAATATTACCGCAGGGCTGCTGACCAGGAAGGGGTAAGGTTTGTCAAATCCCGGATCCATTCCGTGGTGGAGGAACCGGGCACCGACAACCTCATCCTCAATTATGTGGATGAGGCAGGCACCATGCAGCAGGAAGTGTTTGACATGGTCATTTTGTCCGTGGGGCTGACCATTCCCAAGGAAAGCGTGGATCTGGCCAACCGTATCGGGGTTGCCCTCAATCCCTATAACTTTGTGAAAACCAGTACCTTCAATCCCCTGGAGACCAGCCGTCCCGGTGTGTTTGTGTCAGGCTCTTTCCAGGGCCCCAAAGATATTCCCGCTTCGGTGACCGAAGCCTCGGGTGCAGCCTGTGCAGCAGGCAGAAACCTGTCACCTGCCCGGCACACCCTGACCAGAACCGTGTCCATGCCCGAAGAGCGGGATGTGCTGGGAGAAGAACCCCGGGTGGGGGTGTTTGTGTGCAAATGCGGCATCAATATTGCCGGGGTCATTGATGTGGAAGAGGTGGAAGCCTATACCAAAAACCTTCCCAATGTGGTGTATACCGGTGAAAACCTGTTCACCTGTTCCCAGGACACCCAGGTATCCATTAAGGAACTCATCAACGAGCACCAGCTCAACCGGGTGGTGGTGGCATCCTGTACCCCCAAAACCCATGAGGGTATTTTCATGGACACCCTGGAAGAGGCCGGCCTGAATAAATATTTGTTTGAAATGGCCAATATCAGGAACCAGGATTCCTGGATGCATTTTCATGAACCGGAAAAAGCCACTGCCAAGGCCAAGGATCTCATCCGCATGGCTGTGGCAAGGGTCAGCACTTTGGGACCTTTGCATGACAAACGCATTTCCATTATTGACAAGGCCCTGGTCCTGGGCGGGGGGATTGCCGGCATGACTGCGGCCAAAGGCTTGGCTGACCAGGGATTTCATGTGACCCTGCTGGAAAAAGAAGATACCCTCGGCGGTCTGGGCAGGCGGCTGCACCATACCATTGAAGGAGATGATGTCCAGACCTTTGTGAAAGAGCTTGTGGAATCCGTGGAAACCCATGAACATATCGAGGTGCTCAAACAGGCCCTGGTGGTGGAATTCGGCGGATATAAAGGCAATTTTAAAACCGAAATCCTGGTGGGGCCTTCCATGAAACAGCGCAAGATCGATCACGGGGTCATGATTGTGGCCACAGGTGCCACGGAATACCAGCCCACGGAATACCTGTACAGCGAAAGTGAATCCGTGGTTACCCAGCTGGAACTGTCCGACATGCTGGCGGAACAAAAGATGGGAAATCCGGACCGGGTCATCATGATCCAGTGCGTGGGATCCAGAAACGAGGAAAATCCCAACTGTTCCCGGGTCTGTTGCCAGAATGCGGTGAAAAACGCCATTGCCATCAAGGAAACCAGTCCGGATACAGACGTGTTCATCCTGTACCGGGACATGAGAACCTATTCCATGCTGGAGGAGTTCTACACCAAGGCCCGGAATATGGGTGTTATCTTTTCCCGGTTCAGCCAGGATGATCCCCCTGCAGTGGAAAAAGACAGTGAGGGTAACCTTTCCGTCACCTTCCGGGACCATGTACTGGGCCAGCACATAGAGGCCGCAGCCGACCTGGTGGTGCTTTCCGCCGGGGTCACCGCTGCCGATACCAAAGAATTGTCCACCATTATCAAAGCCCAGCGCAACCCGGAAGGGTTTTTCATGGAAGCCCATGTCAAGCTGCGGCCGGTGGACGGGGGCACCGAAGGGGTGTTCATCTGCGGCACGGCCCACGGCCCCAAACTGATATCTGAAACCGTGGCCCAGGCCATGGCAGCAGCTTCCCGGGCCACCACATACCTGTCCCAGGAATACCTGACCCTGTCTTCGGTGGTTGCTGAAGTCAATCCGGTCCATTGTGCTTCCTGCCTGGTGTGTGTACGGTCCTGTCCCTACCATGTGCCGGTGATCAATGAGATGGGGGTTTCCTACATCGATCCGGCCCTGTGTCAGGGATGCGGGGTGTGTGCCTCGGAATGTCCCGCCAAAACCATAAAACTTAACTGGTACGAAGATGACTCATTGCTCAGCAAGGTGGAATCCCTGCTGGAGGGGGAATTATGACAAAAGAATTTGAACCGGTGATACTGGCGTTCTGCTGCAATTACTGAGGGTATTCAGCTGCGGACCTGGCAGGTTCCATGAGATTGAAGATCCCGACAGATTTCAGAATTGTGCGCCTTCCCTGCACAGGGAAAATTGATATCATCCATATCCTGAGAGCCTTTGAAAAAGGGGCGGACGGGCTTTATGTAGTGGGATGTATGGAAGGGGACTGTCACTTTAACGAGGGCAATTTCCGGGCAAGAAAACGGGTTGAACAGGCTGCCAGAATACTGGACAAGGTCGGGGTCGGCGGAGAGCGGGTGAAAATGTACAACCTGTCTTCGGGTGAAGGTCCTTTGTTTGCCCAGTATTCCATGGAAATGGTCAACAGGATAAAAGAACTGGGGCCAAGCCCTGTAAAGCTGGCAAAGCAACGCATGTCAAAAAAGGCTGATGCTGCCTGAAAATACAACAAATAACCACCTAAGATGAGGTAACCATGATAATAGCAGAGAAAAAACCCATTGAGGAAATTATCCAGGAAGTCAAGGATTTTGACCGGATCCTGATCCTGGGGTGCAACGAATGTGTCACCGTGTGTGAGGCAGGGGGTAAAAAAGAGGTGGAGGTACTGGCATCGGTGCTCAGGATGTATTTCATGACCCAGGGCCAGGAAAAGACCATTGGCGAGCGTACCCTCGAGCGCCAGTGCGACCATGAATACCTGGAGGAGATCAGGAATATTATTGACGACTATGATGCGGTTGTATCCCTGGCCTGCGGGGTGGGGGTCCAGTTTGCCGCGGAAAAATACCTGACCACGCCGTTGCTTCCCGGCGTGAACACCATCTGCCTGGGGGCCAATGAAGACAGAGGCCTGTGGACCGAACGGTGCCAGGCCTGCGGGACCTGTGTGCTGGCCCGTACCGGCGGCATCTGCCCGGTATCCAGATGTGCCAAGCGGGTCCTGAACGGCCCCTGCGGGGGGTCCACCAACGGCAAATGTGAAATTTCCAAGGATACGGACTGTGCCTGGCAGCTGATCATCGACCGGTTGAAAGCCCTTGACAAAATGGATGATTATGAGAAAGTAGCCCCTGTAAAAGACTGGTCCACTGACCGGGCCGGCGGCCCCAGAACCGTAACCAGGGAGGATGTGAAGATATGAGCGAATATGTGAGCAACAGCAGGCTGGAGCGCGTGTTAAAGGCAGGGCACTTAGGGGTTACTTCCGAGTGCGGGCCTCCCAGGGGCACTGATGCAGAAGAGGTCAAGAAAAAAGGCCTGCTCATCAAGGACCATGTGGATGCGGTGAATGTCACGGACAACCAGACCGCCATGACCCGCATGTCTTCTCTGGCTGCCTGCATCCATTTGAAACTGCTGGGCATAGAACCGGTACTCCAGATGGTGACCCGGGACAGAAACCGGGTGGCCCTGCAAAGTGATATCCTGGGAGCGGCTTCTTTTGATATCCCCAATATGCTGTGTCTGTCCGGGGATCACCAGAGTTTTGGTGACTGTGCCCAGGGCCAGAACGTCCATGATCTGGATTCCATGCAGCTGGTGCAGACCGTGCGCCATATGCGCGATGAAGGAAAATTTTTAGGCGGTGATGACATCAAGCAGCCCCCGAAGATTTTTGTTGGGGCCGCAGCCAATCCCTTTGCCGATCCTTTTGAAATCCGGATACCCCGTCTTGCCAAAAAAATCGCCTGCGGTGCGGAATTTATCCAGACCCAGTGTATCTACAACCTTGACAAGTTCAAAGAATGGATGCGCAGGGCCGTGGACAGAGGCCTGACCGAAAAAACTTTTATCATGGCCGGTATGACCCCCATGAAGTCGGTTGGTATGGCCAAATACATGAAAAACAAGGTGCCGGGCATGGATGTGCCTGAAGAAATCATCGACCGTCTGGCCGGGGTGGAAAAAAAGAAACAGGCCGAAGAAGGCATCAATATCTGTGTGGAGCATATCCAGGAACTGTCTGAAATAAAAGGGGTGGCAGGCTTCCACATCATGGCCATTGAATGGGAAGAAAAAGTGCCTGAAATTGTGGAAAGAAGCGGTCTTTACCCAAGACCGGAAGTATAGACAGAACATACAGACAAACCGAGTTCATGAGGACCAGGGCCTGGCATACATATTTCCAGGCCCTGGTTTGGGTTTTGGCTTGCTTTGTTCAGGTGTTTTTATTTATTTGCGATATAAGGAGATGGTATGGCAGTCATTGTTAAATACATTGTTGTCAGGAACGGAGAAGAAAAAATGACATTTGCGACAAAAAAAGAAGCAGACGCCTATGACAAAATGCTTGATATTGCCGACAATTTGTTTGAGTTCCTGGACAATGCAGATGTGAAATTATCAGAGATACAGATGGAAGAGATTTCACTGCTTCTGGCCCAGAAAAGAGACGCTGTGATGCCGATACTCAGAGGCATCAATCCCCAAAAAAGGACATCTGCAAAAAAAGGCGCACCTGAAAAAAAACCCGCACCTGAAAAAAAAGGCGCTGAAAAACCCGGTTCTGATGCAGCCGCTTCAGAAGCCCCGGCACCCAAAAAAAAGCAGTCTAAAAAATAGCATTTTTCCTGGATACAAAAATTTGTGGGACGGGGTTTATTTTTGTGAATTATACGTATTTTGTTTTATTTCAGTCAGTTAAGAAGCCATTATCTCCTGGAATTTCTTTTGAAAAGCACAAAAGTTCAAAATCGTGAACTTTTGTGGGGCAATTTTGTAAAACAGAGGTGAATAAATGGGGGCAGACAATAATATTTTTTCTCTCCGGCATTCTTTATATATACAACCCATTGTAATTACAACGCTTCTTATCCAAATGGCCAGAATTTTGTTTATCAATCAATGTCTGGCACAAGGGTTGCATTAATATATTTCCAACTAATCGCCAATTAGTTTTTTCATCTTTTTTTCCTTTTCCAAAAAAGGCTGTCCACATGGGCAGCCTTTTTTGGTTTTATGCCCGGCCCTGGCACAAGAAAGCATAACCATGCAGTGGTGATATGTAGTCATGATATATCACAAGACATGCCATGCGGCCCCGGAAATATGGCAGCCTTATTTTTGTTTATATGAAAGCCATCAGCCGTCAGCCATCAGTACTCAGCTAACAGCTAACAGCTAAAGGCTAACAGCTAAAGGCTAAAGGCTAACAGCTGATAGCTTTCATTTGTGCCCGCCAGGGCATGGGTGTTATTCCATATGCTGCCTGAGGTGATCAATAACCTCCTGGTTTTCCGGAAAACGGCCGGCTTTGCGTTTTGAAAAAACAGTTTCCCCGGCGGCTGTTATCTCATACACCCCGTTGCTGCCCGGAACCAGTTTCGGGGTGATATCCAGTGTCTTTTGTATGTCGTCTGCCAGACCGGCAGCCCGTGGCTGGTAGTTTCATACTGAGCAATAAGTAATTGTAATTTCCATGCTAACCTCCTTAATGTTGTGTGTCAGGAATCAGTTGTGATATCATACTGAATATAGTAAAGGTAAAATATTTTTATTGCAATTGCAAAGAGCTGGCTTACGTTAAACACAAAGAAACTATTAAAAGGTGATTCCATGACAGAAATTATTTTTGAGTTCCTGAACAAAATCGGTTTTACCCACCCTGTTCATCCAGCAATGACCCATGTTCCCATGGGCCTGGTGATGGGCGCCGTTGTTTTTCGCCTTGCTTCCTTTCTGCCGCGATTAAAGGTGCTGGCAAGAACCGGGTATCATTGTGTCATACTGGCCCTTTTAGGGGTGGCTCCCACTGTGTTTACCGGATATCTGGACTGGCAGCATCGGTATGGCGGGGTATGGGAATTTTTGATTGTATTGAAAATGGTGCTGGCTGCAGTGTTGACCTTTGTGCTTTTTGTTGTTGCAATTAAGGATGACCCTGAAAACAGGAAACTGGACAGATATACCGGATTTTATCTGTTGCTGCTCCTGGTTACCATCGGCCTGGGATTTTCAGGCGGTGAACTGCAATACGGGTAATAGTTTTGCCTGAAATGGTGTTCAAGATCCTAACAGAAATATAAGGAGTGAAAAAATGATACGGAAAATCGGATTAATGGTATTGGCGGCAGCAGTTCTTTTTCCTGCAGGCCTGTTTGCTGCAGAGTATGCCCACACACTGGAAGCAAAAAACATGACCGTTTCCTGGACCCTGGAAGGTGAACAGGTCCATATGCAGTTGTCCGCAAAAACCACAGGCTGGGTGGCCATCGGCATTGATCCTGAAGAGGCCATGGGCGGGGCCGACATCATTATTGGTGCGGTAAAAAATGGAAAAGTAAGGATCGAGGACCATTTTGCCGATTCCAGGAGAGGCCATTCCCCTGATGAAAAACTGGGGGGAAGCAACCATGTGATCAATCCTGAAGGCAGTGAAACAGACGGGGTTACCACCATTTCTTTTACCCTTTCAACAACAGCGGCGGAAGAATGGGATAAGCCCGTTCATACCGACAAGATGACCCGGGTCATGATTGCCTATGGCACCGGGCGTGATTCTTTCCGAACCACCCACCGGTACCGGACGGTGTATGATATCAATTTTGCCACAGGTGAGGTTGTCAAGGTTAAATGATCCGGTTGAACAAAAAGACAGGACCACACCAGGCAGCCTGGATCTGCTGCCTGGTGCTGGTGTTATCATTTAATCCCCCGGCTTTTGGCAGTGAAGAATCCGGTCTGCATTCCCAGGATCATGCAGGCATGCACGATGCCGCTTCTGATGATGGTGTCCTGGATCACGCAGATCACGCAGATACAGGCCATGACCATGCACAAATGGTCATGGAAGCAGAGGCACAGGATTCGGATCTGGCAGACAAGGTCAGGGTTGATGAGAAACTGGGGGACTATATTGATCTTGGGGCACAGTTTGTGGATGACACCGGCAGAACTGTTATGCTGGAAACAATTTTTGACAAGCCTGTGGTCATTTTACCCATCTGGTTTTTGTGCCCCACGGTGTGCAGTTTTCTCCAGGCTGATCTGGCAAAGGCCCTGAACAGGGTGGGCCAGATCCCGGGGAAAGATTTCAATGTCATTACCTTGAGTTTTTCAGATGATGAGGGCCCTTCCCATGCCAGTGCAGCCAAAAAAAATTATGCCAATCTGATCCAGCGGGAATTTCCCCTGGAAAACTGGTATTACCTCACCGGAGATGCAGAAAATATCCGCAGGGTCACCGATTCTATGGGGTATTATTTCATCAAGAAAAAAGCGCATTTTTACATCCATCCCAACGTGCTGGTGGTGCTGGCAGAAGATGGAAAAATCATCCGGTATCTTTACGGTCCCGGGTTTCTGCCGTTTGACCTGGGCATGGCTGTGACAGAGGCCCAAAAAGGGACCCCCGGCATCTCCATCAAACGGGGGGTGCTTTCTTTTTGTTTTGACTATGACCCTGAAAACAAAACCTATGTGTTCAAGATGTTCCGAATCACAGGGACAGCCATCCTGGTTCTGCTGGCCGGCTTTGTGGTGTTTTTGCTCAGACCGTCCAAAAAACGCGGAAACACTTTGTGAGGTTGTCATGGAAACGGTCGCGTCATTTTATGAAACACCTGAACCTGCCCGATTCACCGGTATCTGGTCCTGGCTGTTCACCCAGGATCACAAGCGTATCGGATTGATGTACCTGTTTGCTATTTTGTTCTGGTTTCTTCTGGCAGTGCTTCTGGGGGGGGTGCTCCGGCTGGAGCTTATGTTTCCCGGAGAGACCGTCCTGTCTCCTGAGCTTTACAATTCCGCCTTTACCCTCCACGGCGTCATCATGATTTTTTTGTTCATTATCCCGGCCCTGCCGGCTGTTTTCGGCAATTTTTTTCTGCCCATACATATCGGGGCAGATGATGTGTATTTTCCCAAACTCAATCTGCTGTCCTGGTACCTGTATATGGCCGGCGGGGCAATTGCAATTTTTTCGCTTTTTTCCGACGGGTTTGCCGATACCGGGTGGACCTTTTATGTGCCGTTTTCCATTTCCACCAACACCAATGTGTCCACCGCTGTTTTTGCCGCCTTTGTTCTGGGATTTTCTTCCATGCTCACCGGGCTGAATTTTATCACCACCGTGCACAAGATGCGGGATCGTGCCATGGGATGGCTGCAGATCCCCTTGTTTACCTGGAGCCTTTACGCCACAGCCTGGGTCCAGCTGCTGGCAACCCCTGTGGTCACCATTACCCTGGTGCTGGTGATGATTGAACGGTTTTTCAATGTGGGGCTGTTTGATCCTGCCAGGGGCGGGGACCCCATCCTGTACCAGCACCTTTTCTGGATGTATTCCCACCCGGCAGTGTATATCATGATCCTGCCGGGCATGGGGGTGATTTCAGAAATCATCCCGGTATTTGCCAGGAAATCCATTTTCGGATACAAGGCCATTGTGGGATCGTCTCTGGCCATTGCCATTGCCGGCTCCCTGGTATGGGCCCACCACATGTACACCAGCGGCATGAGCGACACCGCTGTGTTCGTGTTTTCCCTGCTCACCTTTGTGGTGGCCATCCCTTCGGCCATCAAGGTTTTCTCCTGGGTGGCCACCCTGTACAAGGGCGCCATTGAGATGACCCCGCCGTTGTTTTTTTCTTTGTGTTTTATTTACCTGTTTTCCGTGGGAGGGCTCACCGGCCTGGTGCTGGGGGCGGCTGGTGCCAATATCCATGTCCATGACACCCATTTTGTGGTGGCCCATTTTCATTTCACCATGTTCGGGGGCACAGGATTTGCTTTTTTTGCGGCCCTGCATTACTGGTGGCCCAAAATGTTCGGCCGGATGTATGATTTTAAGAAAGCCTATATCGCTGCCATCCTTGTGACCGGGGGGTTCATGTTTCACTATGTGCCCATGTTTATTCTGGGCCTCCAGGGCATGCCCAGGCGGTATTATGATTATCTGCCCCAGTATGCAGCCGGCAATTTTTTTGCCGGTTTCGGGGCCTTGTTCATGATTTTCGGGATCGGTCTCATGGTGGCCAATCTTCTTGCTTCTTTGGGCAGGCAGAGAGATGCCGGGCCTGATCCCTGGGGCGGGGTGACCCTGGAGTGGACCATCCCGTCTCCCCCGCCGGTGCATAATTTTGTGCGCCCGCCTGAAATCATGGCATACCCCTATGATTTTTCCGGGGTGACAGACAGGTCTGCACACAGGCAAAAAGGAGAATAAATACCTGTGCAGCGCGATCAGACCGGAAAAAAACTGGGAATGTGGCTGTTTTTGTACACCGAGATTATCCTGTTCGGCGGTCTGTTTGTGCTGTATGCGGTGTATTTTTCCTGGTACCCCCAGGATTTTATTCTGGGTGCCAAAGAGTTGGACCTGGGTTTCGGGGTGACCAACACAGTGATCCTGCTGGTTTCCTCATTTCTGGTGGCTGCCAGCATCACAGCGGTGCAGAACGATCAGAGAAACATCGCACTGGCAGCACTGGCAGGTGCTTTGGCATGTGGCGCTGTTTTTCTGGTGAACAAATATTTCGAATGGGGCCACAAGATAGAGATCGGCATTTATCCGGGCTCGGAAAGACTGCTGGACGGGCCGGCACCCCAGAATTTGTTTTTCGGGCTGTACTATGTTGTCACAGGCCTTCACGGCATTCACATCGTTATCGGTATGGTGCTTCTGGCGGTGAGCCTTGTTCTGGTGTTTTGCCGGAAAATTACGGGACAAAATGATGCAGTGCTGGATAATTGCGGCCTTTACTGGCATCTGGTGGATCTGATATGGATATTTATTTTCCCCTTGTTTTACCTGGTGGTCTGATAAAGGAGGCGTGATGGAGCATGCATCTCACATATTTTCCTACAAAACCCTGGGGCTTGTGCTGGGGGCTTTGCTGCTGCTCACCGGCGTGACTGTGGGGGCGTCTTGCATCGATGTGGGATGGCTCAATGTCTGGATCGCTCTGGTGATTGCATCCACAAAGGCCAGCCTGGTGCTGGTGGTGTTCATGCACATGAAATCTGCAGGAAAAGGCGTGGTGGTGTCTTTTCTTTCCACTGTTTTTTTTCTGGCCATTATGATCGGTTTTATTTTCTGGGACGTGGCATTCAGGTGAGGTAAAGATGAGTGATATCATAAATCCGGTTACCCTGGTGGACAGATCCTTTTATTTTATCATAGGGTTTTCCTTTGTTTTCCTGTTCGCCATAACCCTGGTGATGGTCTATTTTGTGATCCGTTACCGCAGGAGCAGACACCCGGTATCAGCCGACATTCGGGGAAACTGGAAACTGGAGATCGCCTGGGTATTTATTCCCACTGTCATTGCCCTGGCCATGTTCGTTTCCGGGTGGCAGGCCTATACCGGGTTGCGCAATGTGCCTGAAGGGGCCATGGAGATCGAGGTCATTGCCCAGTCTTTTTCCTGGATTTTCATCTATGCCAATGGCAAGGAAACGGAAAATGAGATCCTGGTGCCGGTGAACATGCCGGTGAAACTCACGATTACTTCAGCCGATGTGATCCACAGCCTGTTTATTCCCGCCTTCAGGGTCAAAGTGGATGCGGTGAAAGGGATCAAGACCCATGCCTGGTTTCTGCCGGAAAAACAGGGGGAATATTTTTTCCAGTGCACGGAATTCTGCGGGGTGGGGCATGCAGACATGACCGGTGTGGTCAGTGTGGTGTCCCGGGAGGCGTTTGATGAATGGGTGGAAGAAGATGACGGGTGGTAATCCTGCCATGGGATTATCTGCCTGGCTGGTGCATCCGGCAGGCAGGGTGAGAATTTTTACAGAACTCACCAAAGCACACCTTGCCTTTTATATCGCCCTGTCCGCCGTGTTCGGCCATGTGATTGCCACACAGGAACCAGAAGGAGACACCCTGGTTCTGGGAACTGCTGTATGGCTTTTGGCAGCAGGAGCCGCAGTGCTGAACAATATCCAGGACCGTACATATGATGCATATTTTGTCAGGACCTGCCGCCGCAGCCTGCCAAGGAAAAAAATAACAGCCAAAAGAGCCGGTATCATTGCAGCAGGCCTTATTGTGTCCGGACTCGGCATTTTGTTTTTATATTTTCATAAGCCTTTTCCCCTGGTTTTGGGGATTTTGTCCCTGGTCTTCTATAACGCTCTGTATACCCCGCTGAAAAAAAAAACATGTCTGGCTGTGCTGCCGGGAGTTGTTTGCGGCATGCTGCCGCCGGCTATCGGCTGGACAGCAGGCAGCATGGCATCATCTGACACCGGCTTTCACACACTGCTTGTTTTGATGCTTGTAACCGGTATCTGGCAGGTACCCCATTTCATGGTGCTGGCATCAAGACACACACCTGTAAGCCCTGGTCCTGTCCCGTTTTTCACACCACCTGTCGTGTGGACCATTGCAGAACGTAATATCCAGATTCTTATATGGACCAGCCTCTACAGCCTGGCTGTTTTTTTGTTCATCATCAAAGGCGGTATTACCGGTCATGCATTTTCAATTGCCCTGGCAGGCATGGCACTGCTTCTGCCTGTGGGCATGGCCGCTTTCTTCAGAAGGTGTCCGATCCCCAAGACTGCCACGGGATTTTATGCTGTTAACCTGTCCATGCTTTTTTTTATGGCTTTGGGCATACTGGATCATCTGCTTGTTTGAAAACAGATGGGCCAGTCTATTTTTAGCAAATTTACTGCCAAGGGGATGGCAGCAGGCAGGCGTTACAGGTTTTTCTCTTTTTTTATGAGTGCGGCAATGCCCAAGGAAAGATCCTGGATGATCCGGGTTTCACAAACACCTAAGCGCCGGCGGTTGCTGATGTCAAACACGGATCCGGTGACCTGCGTTTTTTCACCGGCGGTTCCCCGGATCTGAAGGCCATGGGCACGGACCAGTTTTGCCAGCTCATTTGGCTGTTTTTCCAGTTTCGGCAGCCGGATATGGACCCCGGCCCGCATGGCAGTCCCAATATTGGTGGGGCAGGCGTTCAGATAGCCCAGGTCTGGATGAGATGCAAACACCAGGTGTTGTCCAAGCATGTCCAGTGCTGTGACCAGTCGGTTGAATACCCGGCAGATATGCCCGGATTTTTCCATGCAGATGATCCGGAGGTGGTCCTCTTCATTGATCCATGCCATAAACTTTTTGTCATCACTGGCGTATACCCCCCGGGCCAGGGGAAAATCCGCAAGGATGCCGGCGGCTTCCTGGAAACGGTCTCCAGGTGCAAATGCCCTGTTGGAAAGAACCTTGTCCCGGATCTGCCCGGGACTCAGCTCTCCCATGGGATAATAGCGGCCCTTCAGCGGGGCAGGCAGGTTTTTCAATGCATCCAGGATCTGCCTTTCCACGCATTGCCTTTCCTGACTGCTGATCTGGGGGGTGAATGCATGTGCAAAAAGATTTCTGGCCACCCGGACCCGGGAGGAAAGAATGAACGCCTTGTCCGGGTCCAGGTCGGCAGAATCCAGGGTTTCCAGGTTCTTGAAATGGCGGACAGATCCTGTGATCTGGTGATAGGTTGCGATCACAGGATCGAATATTTCCCTGAACAGGGTATAAGATTCTGCATCACCGGCATAGATGCCGATACTGGAATCATGGTTTTTCTGCCCGGATCGGATGGCCCGGGCCAGGGTGAATCCTGTGGCGGTTTTGCGCGCTGACAGGCGGTCAAACATTGCCGGGGTCAAAAACCGTGCAGCAAGGGCCCGGGATGTTTCAGAAAACAAGGGACCGCCCAAATGCATCAGCTTTCATATCTGGAAGACTGGCAGGATATGCCCCTGGCCAGGGTAGTCTGGATCATGTCCAGTATATCGCAGTCCTCATGACAGCCGGGCAGATCTTTTTTGCGCTCGCAGTTCAGGCAGGGACTGCGGGTCAGATAACCGATTTCAAAATCAAACAGGTCTCTTTTAATGGCTGTGTTCATGGCTGTATTTCTCTTTTTGTTCACAGGGGGCAATATACCAGATCCAGAATGGTATCGTCAATACAGGTGTTTGAAAAAGGCACTTCTGAATATTTGCCATAAGCATACCAGGTTTTCGATCGTTCTGAGCAGCACTCTATACCAAGCACCGCCCCTGGAGGTGTCCTGTGCCCGGCCCGAGGTCTGCGGGGGCCGGTTTGCATACGAACAATGAAGTGCGGCATCCCGTCCGCTGGTTGAAAACCATCCCGGCATTTTTTACCAGGCCCCCTCCGACGCTGACGGTCCGTTCACAGGACACCTCCAGGGGCTCCCAAGAAGCGCATGTTGCTATAGCAAATATTCAGGGCACTTATTTAACCTTGTCAGACTTTGGCAGTCATGATAAGGGAAAAGCTGTGGCAGTAACTTTTTGTTAACCTCGTAGAAAAGGTGGATTTCTTGTGGCTGAATCACGGTTTGCAGAACTTAAGGAAAAGGAAAAACAGGCAAGAAAACAGATCGTCATTGAATCCGCCCTGGCGCTGTTTGCAAAAAAACCGTTTTATGAGGTGGGGATGCGGGAAGTGGCAGATGAAGCCGGCATATCTCCTGCCACCATTTACCGGTATTTTCCCAGCCAGGAAGCCTTGTTCAACGAAGCCTTTCTCCAGGATATAAGCTCTGCCAGCAAGGATTTCGAAGCCATGGTTGAAACAGATGAACCCGCCAGTATTGAGCAGTTCGGGGTGAAATTTGTGGAACATCTCATTGAAAATGAATCCACATTTCAGATGATGACCTATTTGATGCTCAAGGACAACCTGACCCATCCGGTCATGGGAAAATTTGATTCCGTGACCAAGATCTTTTTTGATCTGTTTGCCAAGCTGCTATGCCGCCACGGTGTTGCCGCAGACAGCGCACGGATTTTTTCCCATGCGTTTGTGGCATCTATTACCGGTATTCTCATGACGTTCCGCAATTCTCCCTTAAAAGACAAATCATTCAGACGGGATCATATTATAAAGGTGGTGAAAATCACCGCATCTCTGTATGAAAACCAGTTGCTGGGTCATCAGAGTGGTAAAAGTGTTTGATACCATTGTGCATGATCCGGTCCACCCATGATCCAAAGGAGACAGTTATGGAAAAAACCGTATTGGTACCAGTGGCCCAGGGAATCGAAGAAATGGAGGCAATTACCATCATTGACGTGCTCAGAAGAGCCGGTGCAAAGGTGGTGGCGGCATCTGTGGATGAAATGGATATCACGGCTGCCCGGGGCACGCAGTTTAAAGCAGATGCATTGATCAAAGACTGCCTGGAACAGTCCTTTGATTTGATTGTGCTCCCCGGCGGCATCCCCGGAGCTGAAAATCTGAAAAAGTCCGAAGACCTGGCTTTTCTTCTCAAAAAACAGGCTGAAAAGAAAAAATTATACGGGGCCATCTG
>JAWOEP010000510.1:0-4648 GCA_046482705.1 Desulfotignum sp. | reverse complement strand
TTCGATCAGAAAAATCGCCACGTTGAAATCCTGGTGCACCTGGCGGATGATGCGGATCATTTTCACCAGTTCATCAGGGGTCATGCCGGCGGTGGGCTCATCTAAAAACAGCACTTTGGGATTGGTGGCCATGGCCCGGGCCATTTCCACCCGGCGCTGGGCCCCGTAAGGCAGGCTTGTCACAAGATCGTCGGCATATTTTTCGATATCAAACAGTTGCATGAGGCGGTGGGCATTTTCCCTGACCCGGTTTTCCTGGTCCCGGCAGGCACGAGAGTTGAAAAACGCACCGAACAGCCCATAGTCCAGCTGCGAATAATGGGCCATGCGTATATGGTCCACCACATTCATGTGCCGCCACAACGCCAGGTTCTGGAATGTTCTGCCCAGGCCCATGGCGGCAATCTGATTGGTTTCCAGGCCTTTTATGTTTTTGTTTTCCAGCAGGATCTCCCCTTCAGTGGGGGTGTACACCCCTGTGATCAGGTTGAAAATAGTGGTTTTTCCGGCCCCGTTGGGACCGATGAGGCCGAAAATCTGTCTGGGTGCAAGGTTCAGGTTATAGTTATGAACAGCCCGCAGCCCGCCGAAAAAGTGGGTCATGTTTTCAACATGCAGCAGTGCGGTCATGGGGATACTCCTTGTTGGCGTTTGTGTTTGGCTTCCAGCAGTTTTTTTGCATTGATCTCTGTAAAGGAGATCAGCCCATAGGGCCGGAATATCATGACAAAGATCAGAATCAATGGAATGATGATCCATTTGAACAGTTCCAGGGGACGCAGGGCCTCCCCCAGCACATTGATACTCACCGCACCCACAATTGAGCCCACAATGGAGTTGAGCCCGCCAAAGTAAACCATGGCAAGAATTTCCGCCAGGCGGTTGATGCTGAACATGCCCGGGTTGATATAGGTGAGCACATGGGCAAAAAGTCCCCCGGCAATGCCGGCCCAGAAAGCACCGAACATAAACGCGGTCATTTTGGTTTTACGGGTTTTTACGGTCATGGATTCTGCTGCTGCTTCATCATCTCTCACCGTGTTCAATGCCTTGCCCAGAATTGAGGTGACAAAGTTATGGATGACCCAGATACACAGCAGGGTCCAGATGAAAATGACGGGCAGGGGGGCAAGATCCGGCTGGCCCCCCATACCCCTGGCACCGCCGATGAAGTTCAGGTTTTCAACCGCAGACTTGACAATAAACATGAATGCCAGGGAGATAATGGCAAGGTAATCCCCTCTGGTGCGGAAAGAGGGAATAGCTACGGCCAGTGAACCGATGGCGGCAGCCGCGCCCCCGGCCAGCAGCACCAGCGGAAAAAGATAGGGACCCAGGGCAGGGGGCAGCAGGGCGGTACCGAAAATTTTGTCATTGGTGAACAGCACCAGAGTCAGAATGGAGGACACATATGCCCCCAGGGCCATGAACCCGGGATGGGAGCAGGAAAATTCCCCCTGGTACCCGTTGATGACATTGACACTCACCGTGAGGATAATGGAAACAAGGGTGAGTTTGACAACCAGGACCCGGTAGTCGTTAATACCGGCCCACAAATGAAGAATGGCATAAAAACAGACCAGGTGGATGACAGCGGAAAGCCACAAAGGCAGCTTTTCCAGCAGGGCGGCCCCGGGATTGGTGACAAAACAGGAAAGCTTTGCCACCGCCAGTACCGGAATTACATATACAACCAGGTCATAGGCAAGGGCACCGGGTATCATCACCGGTTCCTTGAGCATGATCAGCGCCCCGAACAGCACCGGTATCTTGGGCAGACCCAGGTAATAGGAGATATAGTCATATCCCCAGAAATATTCAATGAGCACGGCTGTGAGGATGCCCACAAACCACCCCAGCATGGGTACCGTTGAAAACATTTGTTGAAATTTTTTTGCAATTCCCATTTGACGTTCCTGTGTGTGTGTAGGGTCCAGAATTTAAAGCCGAAGCTTTGTGCTGTGTTCCATTCCGAAAAATCCCCTGGGCCTGAAGGTCAGGATGACCAGGATAATGGAATAGGCTATGAAATCCCGCAGGGTGGATGGAAAAACCGTGGCCACAAAGATCTCTATGAATCCCAGCAGATATCCGGCCAGGGCCGCTCCCTTGATGGAGCCGCGTCCTCCCAGGATGGCTGCCACAAACGCTTTCCATCCCAGCAGCACCCCCATATAGGGATCCAGGATGGGATAGGCCTGGCCGTAGAGAATGCCGGCCACCGATGCCAGGCCTGCGCCCACCGCAAAAGTCAAAGGTGCAATGATATTTATGGAGACCCCCATGAGGGGTACCGCCAGAAAATCGTAGGACATGGCCCGCATGGCCATGCCCCATTTTGTTTTCTGGATAAAGGCGTGGAGGGCCAGCATGAGCAGCAGGGAAATGATGATGATCATGGCCTTTACATTGGTGATATAGATACCCCCGATATGGTAGTTGACCTTTTCCATCAACGGTGGAAAGCTTAAGCGCTTGGCACCCAGCATGATCAGAATGGTGGTTTCAAAGATGATGCCGATCATCAGTCCTGTGATGGCGGCAGATGCCCGGGGGGCCTGACGCAACGGCCGGTATCCAGCCACTTCCACAAACACCCCGATCCAGGATGCCAGAAACATGGTTACCACCACGGTGGCAAGAAAAATCACCGGCGGGGGCACCAGACCGGTTAAAACCGCCAGAAAAACAGTGGCAATGCCGAATCCGATATAGGTACCCACCATGAAAATGTCGCCATGGGCAAAGTTGAACAGCATCAGCACCCCGTACACCATGGAATATCCGATGGATATCACGGCGTAAAAGCTGCCCCGCTGCAGGGCATTGATAATGTTTTGCAGGATATAATTAAATGATTCTATCAGGGGTTCCATTCACCGACTCCTGTTGGGTTGGACAACTGCTGCAGGCCTTTTTGGGGCCTGCAGCAGTGTAATACAGTTAAATGGACAGGGTCATTTGAAAATCAAATCAGGGGCAGCTGGAGCCGTAGAATTCAAATTCGCCCTGGTTGTTAATTTTAACGATGACCGCACATTTGATGGGATCCCCTTCTTCGGTAAAGGTCATTTTGCCGGTGATGCCGTCAAAGTCCTCGATCCGGGTCAACGCATCTCTGACCGCTTCTCTGTCTTTTTCGATGCGGCCGGTGAGTTCACCGGTATTCTGGATGGCCTGCTGTGCCAACTGCAGGGAATCCCAGGTAAGGGCGGCCACGTCATCAGGGGTGTATCCGTATGTTTTTTCATACCGGTCAATAAAGGCTTTGGTTGCACCTTTGGCACCGGCTGCTGCATAATGGGAGGAAAAAAACAGGCCATAGCAGGCTTCCCCGCACAGTTCAACCAACTCGGCTGATCCCCAGGAATCAGATCCCACAATGGGGCCTTCCCAGCCCAGGTCTTTGGCCTGGCGGACGATCAAAGGTACTTCATTGTAATACTGGGGGGTGAACAGCACCTGGGCACCGGATTTCACAATCTTGGTGAGCTGGGAGGAAAAATCGGTGTCCTTGGTGGTAAAACTTTCATAGGCCACAACACTGCCTGCCCCGTGTTTTGCTTCCCAGGCATCTTTGAACACTTCAGCCAGTCCCTTGGGATAGTCGGATGCCACATCATAGAGAACCGCCGCTTTTGTGAATCCGAACTCCTCTGTGATGAAATTGGCCACAACCGGTCCCTGAAAAGGATCCAGAAAACAGCCCCGGAAGACATAGGGGCGGTCCAGGGTGGTGTCGGGATTGGTGGACCAGGGACTGATCATCACGGTTTTGTATTTGTTTGCCACCTCTCCTGCAGGCACCGCCTGTTTGGAGGACTGGGGTCCGATGATGGCCAGCACATCATCCTGGGAAATCATTTTGGTGTTTGCTTTTACAGCAGATTCCGCCTTGGATTCATTGTCTTCAATGACCAGTTCCACATCGTACTTTTTTCCACCCACTTCCAGACCGCCGGCTTTTTCAATATCTTCAAGCCACATCTGGGCAGCATACTTGCTGCCTTCTCCCACCTTGGGGATGTCGCCTGTCAGGGGTGCATTGATACCGATTTTGATGATGGTTTTTCTGGCACAGAATGCCAGAGAAGAAAACAACATGGCAAAACAAAAAGCCACAACCGTTAGGACAGCAATTTTTCGCATACTCCCTCCTTTACAAAATACGATTAAAAGTTTTGGATTTTCAATGGTATAACGAACCGATTGCTAAAATCCAAAATATCCGGGCCAAAATTTTGGCAAAACAGCATGAAATGGATTCACTGTTCCAAAAAAATTCCAGGGATGCAATGAATCTTTGGGTAAAACACAAGTTATCTCTATATGTAAAATCCGGGCTGAAGTAAAGAAATAATATGCATGACCCGGTAAGAATCTTTTTTTATTTGCTTGGGGGATCGAGTTCAAATTCAGTCATTTTATATAAAAGGGTTTTATAACTGACCTTGAGTATTTTGGCAGCCCTGGACCGGTTCCATCCTACTTTGTCCAGTACAAAAGCGATCACTTCTTTCTCCACCCGGTCAGCGGCTTTTTTCTTGATTTTTTTCAAGGAGATGTCCTGAAACAGTTTATCAGAACTGGTGGACAGGTCCACAAACTGGGATATCAGGCTGGTCTGGTCATTGGCAAAATCCGGATG
>JAWOEP010000486.1:0-4009 GCA_046482705.1 Desulfotignum sp. | reverse complement strand
GCCACCGGTCCCAGGGTGAATGCCGGGATCAGGGCGAAATACCACCGGAAATCATATTTCATGTCAAAAAAGGTCGGGATGTTCTTGATCATGTCCGGCACCATGTCGCCGTAGGCCAGGGGCGGGAACCACCACCCGGAAGATCCCATGGCCTTCATGATGGCACCCATGGGAACGATCATGGCAATGGTCATCACCACCATCTGAAAGGCCGCATTGTAGGTGGCACCGTACATGCCGCCGATGGTGATGAATCCCACGGTTGCCAGGCCTGCCACAATGATGGCAATATTATAGGGCACGCCGAACAGCAGCTCAAAAGCCTGTCCCAGGCCGACCATCTGGCCCAGGGCATACATGACCATGATCAGAATCATCCAGCAGACAATAACAATGGTGGAGGGTTTTCCATACCGGTGGCGGATAAAAGAGGCGGGTGTAAACGCCTTCATCCGCCTGAGGCTGGTGCCGTAGAGCAGGGTCAGCAGCGGAATGGAGATGGCCCATTGGATCCACAGGTACACAAAAGGCACCTGCAGCCGGAGGATCAGGGCAATAACCCCCAGAAAGGTGGCCAGGCTTGCCCAGGTTGCGGCCATACCCAGACCGTTGGTTACCGGGCCGATGGAAAAACCGGCCGCATAAAAATCTTCGTCTGATGTGGTTTTCCGGCTTGAAAAATAGCCGACAGCGTAAAAAATGGCAAACAGGACAATGACAACTCCCAGTCCGATCCAGACATTGCTTAAAGCATATTCAGCAGGCATCGAAACATCTCCTTATTTTTGGGTATTATCAGTTTGGGGGTCGCTCTCCGGTGCCAGCGTCTTGACATATTCTTCCATTTCATCGTCAAACTTGTTGCAGACCAGGGTCATCACCAGGCAGACAGCGGCAATGCCGAACCATCCCAGCAGGATGGGGATGATATACTGGGTGGGAAATCCCCACAGGGTTCCCTGCTGCAGGCTGGGAAACAGCACGAAAATGGATGCGGAATGCCCGGTCAGCATCAGCAGTGCAGAAAATATCAGGGTGATGCGGATCTCTTTTTTGTAAATTTTTTCTTTCATGGATGGTACCTCCATTGTAAAGTGACAGGTTCGGTCTATCTTCCCCATTCCGCGTCTCTGAGCTCGATGCGCCTGATTTTGCCGCTGATTGTTTTGGGCAGTTCTTCCACGAATTCAATTTTTCTGGGGTATTTATAGGGAGCGGTTGTTTTTTTCACATTGTCCTGTATTTCCTTGACCAGGGCATCACTGGGTTCAAAATTCGGGGCAAGCACGATAAATGCCTTCACCACCTCTCCTCTGGTGTCATCAGGGCTGGAAACCACGGCGGATTCCGCCACGGCCGGATGTTCGATCAAAGCACTTTCCACTTCAAAGGGACCGATGCGGTATCCGGAGGTGAGAATAACATCATCGGAACGTCCCACAAACCAGAAATATCCGTCCTCATCCACATAGGCCCGGTCCCCGGTAAGATACCAGCCCGGGATAAATGAAGATGCTGTCCTTTCCGGTTCTTTCCAGTATTCCTTGAACAGGCCCACCGGTCTTTCCGGTTCGATTCTGACGGCAATATCTCCTTCTTCATTGGGGCCCAGAATATTGCCTTTGTCATCAATGACATGCAGGTCGATGCCCGGGGTGGGTTTGCCCATGGAGCCGAAACGGGGGGGGATGCAGGGGAAATTGCCGGCCAGCAGCACGGTTTCGGTCTGGCCGTAACCATCCCTGATTATGCAGCCGGTGGCTTTTTTCCACACCTCGATGATTTCCGGGTTCAAAGGTTCTCCAGCCCCTACACAATGGCGCAGGTTCGGAAATTTGTATTTGGACAGATCCTGGAGTACCAGCATCCGGTAGATGGTGGGGGCCCCGCACATGGTGGTTATGGGGTGTTTTGACAAAAGGTCCAGGGTAACCTTGGGATCGAACCTGTCGGTATGGTGCACGAACTGGGCCGCCCCCTGATTCCAGGGGCCGAAATAGCTGGACCAGGCTGCTTTGGCCCAGCCGGTGTCTGACACGTTCCAGTGCATGTCGTTTTCCTTGAGATCCAGCCAGTATTTTCCGGTGACCATGTGGCCGTACCCGTAGGAATGGGCGTGCAAAGCCATTTTGGGAAATCCGGTGGTGCCGGAGGTGAAATATACCAGGCAGTTTTCATCCGCTTTTGTTTTGGCGGTTTCAAATGCTTCAGATGCACTGGCCATGGCATCATCCAGGAACAACCAGCCTTCTTTGGGTTCGGTGATGACGATTTTGGTTTTCACGGTGGGACACTTGTCCGCAACCTGGTCGAAGGTGCTGGCAATGGCCGGGGTGGTGATAATGCAGGCGGCATTGGATTTGTTGGCCCGGAATTCCAGATCCTTGGCGGTGAGCTGGGTGGTGCCGGGTGCGATCATGGCCCCGCAGCGGATGCATGCGGTGAAAGCGATCCACCATTCAATGTTTCTGGGAAGCACCACGATCACGACATCTCCCTGGCCGATGCCATTTTCCTTGAATACATTGGCCATTTTTTTGGAAGCCACACTGATGTCATGAAAGGTTTTTTTGATTTCCATGCCATGGTCATCCACCCAGAGCATGGCCAGCTTGTCTTTGTCCTCTGCCCATTTGTCAAACACATCCCCGGCAAAATTGTAATATTCCGGGACCTGCCATTTGAACTCCCTGTACTCTTTGTCATAGTCGGTCATGTTGGGTTGTACGGTCATAAGCGTTACCTTCCTTTTAAGATAGGGTTTAAAATGGGAACCGATCGTCTGGTTTCATATATTAAAGGAAAACAGATACCACAATCGGTGAAAAGCCGATTTTTTGTGTAGGTGCAATGACCAGGTTTTGTAGGGAAAAAGCGTATGTACCTGTAAGGGAAAAGCCTTACTATGAAATGAAAAGAACCTTTTTCAAAGCTTCTTGCACTGAATGGCGGAAGCGAAAACCCCTTTTATCCAGGTGGAGGAGAAGCGCAATCATGGATGGTGCTGACCTGGCCGGTCTTCTCAAAATGGACGGCACACCGTACCAGTTCATTGGCGTGTTTCAGGTTGAGTTTTGTTTTTATTCTTTCCCTGTAGGTGCCGATGGTTTTGATGCTGACAAAGAGCCGTTCTGCGATTTCCCGGGAGGAAAACCCGCGGCCGATCATCTTGAAGACCTGCATTTCCCGGTCCGTGAGGCGGTCTGTCGGAGACTTTTTGCGCATGTCCGAGGTACCAGTGATATTGGAAAGGATATGTTCCTTGACTGTTTCATTTAGATGGATTTTGCCCGACAACACGTGGTGAATGGCTGCCACCACCGATTCCATGGCCTCCTGTTTCATGATGTATCCTCTGGCCCCGGCATGGAGGGCCCGCTGGGCATACAGGTATTCATCGTGCATGGACAGCACCAGCACGGGAATGTGCGGGTGGTGTTTTTTGACGTGCCGCACCAGGTCGATGCCGTCGGAGTTTTTCAATGAGATGTCTGCAATAATCAGGTCCGGTCTGACCGATGCGATCTCTTTGATGGCGGATGCCACATCCGTTGATTCCCCTGAAGCGGTAAGGTCCTCTTCCTGGTTGATCAGTTCGGCAAGCCCGAGCCGGAAGATTGGGTGGTCTTCCACCAGCAGTATTTTCTTTTTTGTGTTCATCGCTGTATGGCATTATCGGCTCTGTTGTTTTCATCCGGATCCACTTTAGACTCCTCAGCGTTGCGCACCACTTCCTTGGATGCTGTAAATTCCGATTGGTTCTGGATTTCAGCTTCCGGATGATCTTTGCTGAGATCTGATTCGATGGCCCGGGAAGTTTCCGGTGCTGGTTGAGACGCTTTGAGAAGACGCATGGGCGGGGCAGCTCCCTTTTTGTCCTCTCCAAACCAGATGGTCTGGTGGGGGAATGGAATTTCGATGCCGCGTTCGTCAAAAATTCGTTTCATTCTTTCCAGAAAGGCCCTTCGAACCGCAAACTGGCGCATGGGTCTGGTTTTCAGTCTGACCC
>JAWOEP010000476.1:0-4225 GCA_046482705.1 Desulfotignum sp. | reverse complement strand
CCGGCTTTTTCCAGGGCCATGCGGGTGGCCGGGATGGGGCCGATGCCCATGTAGGCCGGGTCCACACCCACCGATGCATAGGAAACAATGGAGGCCATGGGTTTGATGCCCAAAGTATCTGCCTTGTCCTTTGCCATGACCACCAGGGCAGAGGCGCCGTCATTCATGCCGCTGGAGCTGCCGGCAGTGACAGTACCCCCTTTTCTGAAGGCGGGTTTGAGTTTCTGGAGTGCCTCGATGGTAGTGCCGAACCGGGGATGCTCGTCCGTGTCAAATATCTTGGGATCCCCTTTGCGCTGGGGAATCTCCACCGGCACGATCTGTTCCTTGAATTTGCCGGCCTTGATGGCTTTTTCCGCCAGCTGCTGGCTCCTGAGACCAAAGGCATCCTGGTCTTCTCTGGAGACATTGTATTTTCCGCCACATTTTCCGCTGTTTCACCCATGGTATTGCCGCTCAAAGGATCAAACAGGATCAGCTGGTCCTGGAGCTGGCCATGGCCTAGGCGGTATCCCCACCGCGCTTTTTTGAGCATAAACGTGGCATTGCTCATACTTTCCATACCGCCGGCCACCACCGTATCCACATCCCCGGATTTGATCACCTGGGCTGCCAGGGTCACGGCTTTTATGCTGCCGGCACAGGCCTTGGAAATGGTGAACTGGGGTTTTTCCTGGGGGATGCCGGCCTTCACCGCCACCACCCGGGCCGAGTTGATGGGCAGATCCCCTGTGCGGTATCCCGAAGCATAGATCACCTCATCAATCTGATCACCGGTGAGTCCGGCCCGTTTGATCACCTCTTTGATGGGAATAGGACCGAAATCTATATCACTCAAAGGGGTCAGGGACCCGCCAAATCCGCCGATTGCCGTTCTGCATGCACTTGCGATCACTACTTCTCTCATGGAACCCTCCTGGGAATTTATTTACATTGTTCACCTTTATAGCTTCGATATAGCTGTATTATAAATACACAGCCCTGTCAATATAAATCATACCGTCCGCAGGGTCGGTGCAAATACCCCTTCTGAGATTCCTGTAGGTTCCAAACCTGTGTAAGACGGTCTTTGCAGGTTTCAGGCCCGGCCCGGGTTCGGCATCAGGAGCGGGAATCCAGAATCTCCAGCACCTGCCGGCTCATTGCTTCGGCACGGTCTTTCAGAGATTGTGCCTCTGCCAGGATCTCTTTTTTATAAATTTCATCCGTGATATCCGCCATGTTGATGATCACATTTTTATAGGCCCCCCAGATGCCCATCTCCAATGCCCTTGCCCCCACTTCCACATCTGATTTGGATGCGATGTTGCCGTATTCTGCCACTTTGGCCAACGCATCCCAGGCCGCATCTGCTGTTTTCATAACGCCCAGCGGGGTATCGATGGCTTTTTTCAATCCCAGCTGCAACTGTTCAGCGCGAAATGCCCGGTCCGCCTCTGTATCCTTTGGCAGACCCAGGGCCGTGATATAGTCATTGAATGCATTGGTGTCAGCGTCAATCATGGGTATCAGGGCATGGGCCGCCTGATGCAGCGGGGGAATCAGTTCCCGCATTTTTGCATCCACATCTTCGAATTTTCTCACCCCCAGGGTGAGTTTGGCCACCATGGCGCCCAGGCCCGCCCCCATGGCCGCAATGGCCGCTGATACCGATCCGCCGCCCGGGGCGGAGCTGCGGGATGCCACCTCTTCGATGAACTGCCGTGTGGTCAGACCGGCCAACGGTTCATCCGGTGCTTCAGCAATGATGTACTCGATGATCTTCTCTTTCGGGTTGAACGGGGCCACAGAATTCAGCCCCAGCCGCTCCACGGCAAGGCGCACCTTCTGGTCCTCATCCAGGACAAAGAGGTTTTCTTTTTCAATATAAAAATCAGCTGCCATGAGAATGGCTTCCAACGGCACCACCCCCACAATTTCAGACCCGGTCACCGCCACATTGAGCAGGGCCGCCTCTTTTTTCACCTCCTCAAACAGGAGATGGGGCGGGGTGATCCGGTAATTGTTCAGGTTCACCGTGACCTGGGCCAGGTTGTAGTCGTCCACATACCAGCCCATGCCCTTGACCTCTTTGAGCCGGCCCGGTTCATCCGGCCCCCTGCCGGCTTCCCGCAGGTTCAGCGCAATGCGGTGGGCCTGGTTGGGGGTGGACAGCAGGTTGACATTGTAGGCGATGAGAAAAAACCGGGCACCGGTGACCGTGGCCCCCCATTCGGGAATGAATTTAGCCGGGCCGAAATCAGGTTTCCACTCCGGCTTCACAATCCGATCTTTGACAGCCTCATACTGGCCTTCTCTGATCTGGGGCAGTTTTCTGCGGTAATCTTTGGTGGCAGATGCCTCATACAGGTACACGGGAATACCCAGCTCATCTGCGGCCCTTTGCCCGAACGCCTTTGAAAGGGCCACGCATTCCTCCATGGTCACGTTGGCCACCGGAATGAAAGGGCATACATCCAGCGCCCCCATGCGGTGGTGTTCGCCTTTGTGGGTGGTCATGTCGATCTTTTCCCTGGCCACCCGTGCCCCGGCCAGGGCCCCTTCCACCACCGCATCCGGCTCCCCCACAAAGGTGTACACCGTCCGGTTGGTGGACCGGCCCGGGTCCACATCCAGCAGGGTGCACCCGGACGTGTTGCGAATGGCATCGGCAATGGCATCAATGGTTTCCCTGTTGCGGCCTTCGGAAAAATTGGGTACGCATTCAACAATCTTTTTCATGATACAGCCTTCCTTTCTCATTTATTCCTTGGTTTACGGTTATATAAATAATTTTAAAAACTGTATCACAATCAAGCCTGGTTGTATATACAGGTATATCTATCTTTTCCGGAAAAATTCCAGGCTGGAAAACTGTATAATGTTGAGCCCCCGGTGGTGCTTTGCTGCCGGACTGTCAGGACTGTGTTCTCAGGCCGGCGGCAAGGCACCACCGGGGGCGGGTCAACTGCGCAGCGCCTGCGGGGAAGGTGATACCTCAAATCTGAATAATGCCGGAACTGCGTGCCCACTGGCGCAGGATGATTTAGATCTGCACGGAAGGAAACCGCGACCGGTCGGTATGGGGATAGAACTTGGCTCCGGAGAACAGGGTCATGAAAGACTGGTTCACGTTCAGCTCAATATAGGTGATGGTGTCTCTCACCGCCATGACCCGGTCAAAGGCATCCGGGTCGGTCAACACCTGCTGCGCCCCTTTGAGGGATGTATTGCCCAGCACCTGGAACCGGTCCACCGGGATATCAGGCAGCATACCGATGGATATGGCGGACTTGGGGTTGATGAAAGACCCGAACGTACCGGCCACATAAAATGTCTCCAGGTCTTCAAATAAAAGCCCTGCGGTCTGGGCAACGATCACCTCCAGGATGGTGTACATGGCCGCCTTGGCACTGGTCAGGGAATTCAGGTCCACCTGGGACAGACAGATAGGGTTTCCTGTGCCGGAATCGGCCGCATCCACCAGCACAAATGCCGGGATCCCGTCCTGTTCTGTCAGTCGTCCTTCACAGGCTTCGGGCACCAGCTTTCCCCGAATGTCAATGCGGCCGGACATGAACAGGGCCGCTGCCAGATCGATCATGCCGGACCCGCAGATGCCCACAGGTGGATGGTTTTCAATAGTGTGGATGACCAGTTCCCAGGTATCCGGATCCACTGCCACCCGGTCGATCACCCCGGGCTTTGCGGTCATGCCTATCTGGCTGACCCCGCTCTCCAGGGCCGGGCCGGCAGCCCCGGCACAGGCCATGAGCCAGTCTTTGCTTCCCAGCACAATTTCCGCGTTGGTGCCCACATCCACCATGATGCAGGGGGACTCTTTACAATCCATGTCCGCCGCCAGAATGCCTGCCAGCAGATCCCCCCCGAAATAGGATCCGATATTGGGAAACAAAAACACCTGCCCTTCCGGATGCATAACCAGCCCGATCCGGTGCGCTGCCAGGGTGTCGGGAATATTGGTGCAGGGGATGTAGGGTTCCTGGATGATTCCGAAGGCGGGCAGTCCGGCAAACAGATGGGTCATGGCGGTGTTGCCGGCCCCGGCCAGCAGAAACACCCGGTCCGGGGCGGCCCCGTTTTCTCTGCACAATTGCGCCAGATGCCGGTTGACCGCTGTCACTGCCAGATCCTGGAGTTCAACACGGCCCCCGGGGGTCCGGGCATGGTGAATCCGGGTGAGCACGTCCGGTCCGATATCTGCCTGGGGATTGTCAAAACCTTT
>JAWOEP010000425.1:0-4146 GCA_046482705.1 Desulfotignum sp. | reverse complement strand
GGCAAGGATAACCGCTGAAAGCATCTAAGCGGGAAGCCAACTCCAAGATAAGATATCCCATCACGCAAGTGACTGAAGACCCCTTGAAGACTACAAGGTTGATAGGCCGGGTGTGTAAGCATGGCAACATGTTGAGCTAACCGGTACTAATAGGTCGTGAGGCTTAGCCACTTTTTTTCACTCACAGGTTTGAACGCTTTAATGTGGACATATGACAGATATTTATTACAGCAGATTTTTGGACCATAAGGGACATGCGGCATGTTTACATGCATTGACCAGTCAGCCGTTCCAGGTCCAATCCATCTTAATCCGGTGGTAATGGCAAAGAGGTCACACCCGTTCCCATCTCGAACACGGAAGTTAAGCTCTTTAGCGCCGATGGTACTGCATGGGAGACTGTGTGGGAGAGTAGGACACCGCCGGATTATTTATCAAAAGCCCTGATTGTTTATCATAAACAGTCAGGGCTTTTTTTGTTCACAAACGCCACTTCAAAGTGTTTCATTTCATAAATGCAGATCCCGTCCACGGTAAGGGCCCCGTCCGCCACAACTTCATACCTGCCAGTCACGGCACCAGATTCCCGGACAACAGCAGTCTCCCGGATATGGGTGTGCACCTGGATCTGCCTGCTGCCCGGAGTGATCTGGCCCCGGTAGACCCATTCATGGTTCTGGCCGGTCATCAGCTGCGGGGTATATTTTTTGGGATCCAGGGCATATTTTTTTTGCAGAAAATAGCGCATGGTCTGCAGAAAAGATTCAATCCCCAGAGATCCCGGACAGACCGGATCCTGATAAAAATGGGCATCAAAAAACCATTCTTCCGGGTTGTTTTTTTTCGCTGCCCGGACATATCCTTTATTAAATCGGCCCCCATCCAGATCAATTACCTCAATGGTATCGATCATGCGCAGGGCTTTGGCCGGCATGCCGGTGTCCGGGCCGGTGCCGGGATCATCCGGTGTCAGGGGGGCATCGTCCGCAAACACCACAACCGGTTCCGGGCAGCAATCGATATTACCCGGTACCAGCTGACTGTTGCGGATACCTTTCTGTTCAGCCAGGGCCCGGGCGGAAAAAAATCCAAAACCGGTGGTGCCCTGGTAAACCAGCTGTCCTTTGCTGCGCACCTGCAGGGCAAAATTCTGGAGGATCATGCCCCCTGCTGTGGAAACATCGGTGATCCGGGCGCGGATGGTCAGGGTGCCGGAATCTTTTGTGATGTTGGCCTGTAACTCGGCCTTTCCCCCAAGGTTGCGGAAATGCAGGCGGGCATCACTGTGCAGAGCGGATCCGGCATAGGCTGCCAGCCATCCGCAGGGCTGCAGCGCGATCTCCAGCAGAATGCAAAAAGGCATGGTATGGGTACGGTTGGCTGCAAAATACCAGGCATCTTGTGGAATATCATACTGGGTTTCAATCCATCCGCCGGGCTGCATAACCCATTGGGTATGGTCGGCTGTCAGAACCCGGTCCATGAAAAAATAGGGGGGCCCGGGCAGTCTGGCAATCTGCCGGTCCTTGTCAAATACTTTGTATTTTTCACCGAAAGCAGCAGAAGGGCTTCCCTGGGCAAATTCCAGAATGGCAGGTCTGTCAAACAGGGGCCGGGGTTTGAATTTTTCGTGCAGGCCAGGATCCACAATTGCTTCAAATCCGGTAATGCCGGCCACGACCGTGTTGCTGGCATCCAGAAAGGTGAAATATCCTTTGATGCTGTGGGCTGTGTTTTCATTCACCGTGAACAGGATGTGGATGCGCATTTCATTATCATCGGGATGACTCTCTTTGCTCCGGCCGGGGCGGGCATGCTTGTTTGCACTGTCTTGCAGGCGGTGAAAAGACGCGTATATGCGTAAATTGGCAAAACAGGCCGGCAGGCAGACCTGGCCCCTGTTTTCCCAGGTCCAGATAATGGCGGCCTGGAAGGCGGCATCCAGCAAAAGGGGGTCGAAAATCCAGTGTTTCTGTAAAGGTGTCTTACACCACTGTTCCGGTGCAGGTGCAGGAGAGGCAGTAACTGCAATGCCTTTGCTGGAGATTCCGGTGACAGCATCGATTGCCTGGAGGGCGCTGCCGTGGAACAATATGGTTTCATAGGCTTTTTGGGCAGATATTTTTGCAGGTGCCAGTGCCATTCGGCCCCACTCCGATAACACCGGCGGTTCCGGCAGACTGTTTTTCAATATAACAGTGGCAGTGGCATGGGTGTGGATCTCTCCTTCGGCACCGGCCGAGGTCAGGCTGGCCAATGTGTTGAACCCGGTATCAGCAGGGGTGCATTTTCCCAGGTTCACGGCCAGGGTTACCTGGTTGTCTTTGGGCCTGATCCCTTTGAGCAGCCGCATGGCATCAATGCCGGCAAACACAAGACCGGGATTGTTTTTTTCAGCTGCCTGGGCCATCATCTCTGCCAGCAGTGCAAACGGAACAACCGGTTCATGGTTGATTCTGTGGCTGTCAAGAACAGGCATATTGTCCAGGGAGACGGCAAGTTCCGTCACCCGGGACAGCACCGGCATCTTTTTTTTCTTCTGGTTCTGTCCCGGGGCTGTGATCACGACTTCCACAGGCCAGGGCTCTGGATTTTCCATTTCCAGAAGCAGCTGCCTGCACCCGGCCGCCAGGGGAATCAGGCCCACTCCTTTTTTGGCAAATTCCCGCTTCAGCCCGTCATGTACCATGCCCCCGTCCCAGGGGCCCCAGTTGACGGCCAGATATTTGCAAGCCGGGTTGTTTTTTGCAAGCAGGCCCGCGGTTTTGTTGAGCACTTCATTGGCCATGGCATAATCGCACTGGCCGGGATTCCCGGTTCTGGCGGCAATGGATGAAAACAGGATCATATATTTGAGGGCATCTTCGGCTGTGGCATCGACAAGGGCATGCAGGCCTGCCACTTTGGTATCAAATACCCGGCTGAACTGTTCCGGATTTTTTTCAGCGATCAGTTTGTCTTCCAGTACCCCTGCCCCGTGAATAACAGCAGTCACAGGCCCGAATTTCTGCCTGATGTCATCCAGGGTCTTGTGCAAAGCTCTGGTATCCCGGATATCTGCAGACCAGTAGGCAGCCTGTGCCCCATGAGAACGGATCTGTTCCAACGTGTGCAGAATCTCGCGGTTGCCGCAGATGGCCTGGTACCGTTTTTCAATATCTGCCGGCCTGGGTTTTTTTCCGGCAAATTCCCGGGTAAGGATCTCTTTTTTTAACCGGGAAGGGTCGGTGATGTTTTGTGCCCATTCCGGTTCTTCCATGGGGGCGGGAGAACGCCCAACAAGGGCGATAGCAGGTGCCCGGGATTCGGCCAGTGCAACAGCACAGGCAGCAGTCACCCCTTTGGCACCGCCGGTAATCACCACCACATCTTTGGAGGTAAGGCTTGGTTTTCCTTTTTTGACCGGGGCTACTTTCATGGTGGGAATCATGCAGTTGTCACCGGTGAGACCCATTTCCACTGCGCCGTTGGTCATCATCAACGCAGCGGCAGGTTCAGCAAGGGTTGTGCATGCATTCATGTCACAGGGCATGTCCAGGGCGTGGCACAGAACATCCTGCCATTCCAGACGGGCGGTTTTTGCAAGTCCTGCCAAAGCCCCGTACACCGGATGGGTGGCAAATGCTGTGTCACCAAACCCGAAGCTGCCCCCTGAAAAAGATATGGTGGTGAAAAATGCCCCTTTCTGCCGGGCAGATGCCCTGAGGTGGGCTGCATTTTTGTGGACCAGGGCAAAAGCGGACTTTACAAAATCTGCAGCATCCTGTGTATCACTGCTGTCCCATGAATCCAGGTGTCTGTCCCATTTGTTCTGGACAATGACAATGCCGGCAGCATCCGGCAGTTCCGGGATGCTGCCGGCAGATATATCGATGATATCTGCTGCCAGGCCCTGTTTTTCAAATTCTTTTTTAAGAACCCCGGCAATGCCGGGTTGGTCCCGGGTGATGTATATTTTTTTGTCTGCAGGTATCTGTATCCGGGATCCGTTAAAAAACCGGATCTGGTGGATGGGATAAGGGGGCAGGGTGATTTCCCGGCGTATCAGGTCAGGCGGTTCCCTGTCTTCCGGCTTTTTCTCCCGTAAAAAAGGGTTTTTTTTTACAGAATCCTGTGTTTCAAGTCCGCTGTCCTGTGTTTCAGGTG
>JAWOEP010000347.1:0-16111 GCA_046482705.1 Desulfotignum sp. | reverse complement strand
ATTCACCTCCCCCGGGGTGATCATCCCTTTGAAAAAATGAATAAACTCCAGGGAGTCTATAAGGCGGGCAAAATCCTCGCAGTCTTTCAACGTTCCCGGCCTGACCTTGCCGGTATCCAGGTCCCTCACCTTAACCGGCAGCGTCCCAGGTCCAAAATAGACCCGGTTGCCCTCGGCGTGGATATCCCGCTTCGGTTCCCGGGCGGCCAGCAGACCACAACACCGGACACTGTTCCCAAAAAGGTTCCCAGAACACCGATGACCAGTCCCTTGATGATGAAAATTTTTCCAATGATCCCATGGGTAGCGCCCATGGCCTTAAGAACGGCAATGTCTTTGGTTTTTTCCATGACCATCATTATCAAAGCAGAAGCAATATTAAAAGCTGCCACCAGAATAATCAGGGTGAGAATAATAAACATGGCTGTTTTTTCCAGTTTCAAAGCGGAAAACAGACTTTGGTTGATCTCCATCCAGTCCCGGGCATAAAAGGGATATGCCAGCTCTCCCAGCACCTCTTTGCGGATCTGTTTTACCGTGAAAATGTCATCCACCCAGATGCCGATGGCGGAAATTTTATCGTGGTCACCAGTGAGCCTCTGGGCCTGGTCCAGATGGACATAGGCCAGCATACCGTCATATTCAGACATGCCGGAACTGAAAGTTCCCTGTACCACAAAACGTTTCATGGATGGTATCTGGCCGATGGGAGAAACAAAGGAACGGGTGGACATGAGAACAATGTTATCGCCCGGCATCACCCCGACCGAACCGGCAAGCTCCTTTCCCAGGATTATGCCGGGCAGGTGGTGATCATCTGTTTTATGGACGGACAATGCTGTTTCCAGGGCTTTTGTATCAAATCCTTTGATCAGAGAAGCGCTGCTGGCCGGGATAATTCCCCGGACCATAACCCCTGAAAATGATTGCCGGGTCCGGATCATTGCCTGGCCGAACAAAATGGGGGAGGCATCCCTTATGCGGCGGCTATTCTGCAGGTCCTGCAAAATTGTATCATAACTGCCAAAGGTGCCATTGTAGTTCATGAGCAGGATATGGGGTTCCAGGCCCAGGATCCGCCGCCGGAATTCGGATTCAGCACCGTTCATGACCGCGATCACCACCACCAGGGCCATCACCCCCACCATGACCCCGGCCACGGATAAAAACGTGATCAAAGAGATAAACCCTTCTTTGCGCTTTGCTTTGAGATAGCGCCTGGCTATGAACAGTTCAACAGCCATATACAATCAATTGCTGTGTTTCATATGGGGAAAAAGAATAACCTCTCTGATGGAAGCGGCATCTGTGAGCAGCATCACCAGACGGTCTATGCCGATGCCTTCACCGGCTGTGGGGGGCATGCCGTATTCCAGGGCTTCCACATATTCCGCATCCATGATATGTGCCTCTGCATTTCCTTCATCCCGCTGCCTGACCTGCATGAGAAACCGGTTGTACTGGTCTTCCGGATCATTTATCTCAGAAAATCCATTGGCAATCTCCCGGCCGGCAATGAACAGTTCAAACCGGTCGGTGAGCCTGGGGTCAGCCTCATTTTTCCGGGACAATGGAGACACTTCCACAGGATATCCTGTGATAAAAGTGGGCTGGATCAGTCTGGGCTCCACCAGGATATCAAAAAGCTTGGTCAGTACCTTGCCGTGGCTTTCCTTTCTGGTGATCTGGATATTGTTTTTGTCTGCAAATGCCAGCAGGGCCGGGGTATCATCCAGAGATGCAGGGTCAAGGCCGCCGATGGTGCACAGGGATTCCATCATGGTTATACGCTGCCATCCGGGTGTGAAATCAATGGTATGGCCCTGGTAGGCAACAAAGGTTTGACCGGTGATCTGTTTCACAATGGCGGCAAACATGTTTTCCGTCAGATCCATTAAATCCTTGTAATCTGCATAGGCCTGGTAAAATTCCACCATGGTGAATTCCGGGTTGTGCCGGGTGGAAACCCCTTCGTTTCTGAAATTGCGGTTTATTTCAAACACCTTTTCAAACCCGCCAACCACCAGGCGCTTCAGGTACAGCTCCGGTGCGATGCGCAAAAACAACTCCATGCCCAGGGCATTGTGCCAGGTTTTAAACGGCGTGGCTTCAGCACCCCCGGGCAGCGGCTGCATCATGGGAGTTTCCACTTCCATGAATCCATGGTCCTCGAAAAAATGCCGCATGGCTGTCACAATTTTGCTTCTTACCACAAATATGTTTCTGGTGTCATCATTCATGATCAAATCCAGGTACCGCTGGCGGTAGCGTTTTTCTGGATCCTTGATACCGTGAAATTTTTCCGGCAGGGGCCGGACCGCCTTGGATAAAAGGCGGAAAATCGTTGCCAGGATGGTCCATTCCCCGGTGCGGGTCTGGAACAAAGGACCGGCCACACCGATAAAATCACCGATGTCCAGTTTTTTAAACAGGTCATAGGTGTCATCCCCCACCTTGTTTTTCTGGATATAGACCTGCATATGATCAGAACCATCCTTGAACCGTACAAAAGAAGATTTTCCCATACGGTTGATGGCCATGATTCTGCCGGCCACCTGAAATGTTTTGCCGTGCTCCCCCAAAGATTCAGGATCTTCGTCAATGGTTTGCTTAAGCCGGGCCAGGTTGCAGGAGATTTTAAAATCATTGGGATACAGAGGTACCCCGCTTTCCTTGATGGCCTGTATTTTTTCTTTTCGAAGCTGAATGATCTGGCTGTCTTTGTCCATGGGATATGTTGCTTTCATTTAAGGTGCTGCCACCTATGGGCGTTGCCGGCACACTTGTATTGTCAGTTTAATGTCTGTAATTTCACACGGTAAAACATGAATAAATAGCCTGAATGACGGGTCGTTGTCAAGATTTTGTTGGTGTTAATTCCGGGCCTGCATTTTTAAAAATAATGGTAAAAAGGGTTCCCTTGCCGGGTATGGAATCAAAATCGATCATTCCGTCATAGGTGTCGATGAGGCGGTGAATGATGGACAGCCCGAGTCCGGTTCCCTCTGGTTTGGTGGTAAAAAACGGATCAAATATGTGTCTGGCTTTTTTGGGATCAATACCCTGGCCGTTGTCCTGGACAGTCAGATAAATCCGGTTGTTTCTGGGAGAGGCAAGGGTAATGACAATCTTTCCCTTGCCGGGAATGGACTGGGCCGCATTTTTGATGAGATTCCACAGAATCTGCTGAAGATGTACAGGGTCGATGATCACACACAAGGTATCATCGAGATGGGTGAAAATCTGGATCCTGTCCTTGAATTCCACGGTATTCAAAAACAAAGAAACCACATCAGTGACAGCTTCATGGATCATCACCGGTTTTGCATTTTCCCGGCTGGGCTTGGCAAACAAGCGGATTTCATTGACAATGCGCTTGAGCCGCTCGGTTTCCCGCAGAATAATTTTCATGAGCCGGTCTTCGTGGCTTCCGGGCAATGCTTCTTCCCGGAGCAGTTGAATGGATCCTGCCAGAGAGGCCAGCGGATTTTTGATTTCATGGGCAATCCCTGAAATCATTTCATCCACAGTTTCCATTTTTTCCACCCGCCGGAAATGGGCCTGGGTGATTTTCAAATCCTGGCGGGCCCGCTTTAGCTGCACGGCAAGCTGTCCGCTTAAAAATGCCACAGCAAAACAGGCTGCCATGATGATGATGATCCGGTAAAGAATATGGCTTGGATCCAGGTTCACGGGTACGGAATGGTACCCGAGAAAAGGGGGGATGATCCGGTGGTATTCCAGCAGGAACAACATGCCGTATTGGGTGGCAGATACCCCGGCAATGATCATACTGCCTTTTTGCAATACCAGCATGGCACCGTAGATAATAATCAGCAGATACAAAAAGGTGAACATGGAATCAAAACTGCCTGTAACATAAATGATCACTGTGACGGAAAAGGTATCCACCAGGATCTGGGTATAGCACAGTTCCGGCAGCCTTCTGCCCTTTTTGAGCCAGATGCCGTACCCAACGGATAAAAACAATATGAGGGCCGCCAGGTAATACAGGGTTACAAAAGGCTGGGATAAAAAAGACAGGTTTTCACCGGTTGAGAATACCAGGCTGGAAAATATCAGTACAATACAGAATATCACCCGGGCCAGAATGATCCACTTGAGGTGCCCTGCCATGTCCTGCTGTCCCTGAAACGGTTCAGATGATGCCGGGGTATTCAAGATTACAGATTGCCTGCCATGGTGAATATGGGCAGATACATGGCAATGACAAGTCCCCCCACCACCACGCCCAGAAAAACCAGCATGAACGGTTCAATCATGTCCGTGAGATTTTTAACGGCCTGGTCCACCTCGTCATCATAAAAATCCGCTATTTTTTCCATCATGGTATCCAGGGCACCGGTGGACTCTCCCACGGAAATCATGGAACAGACCATGGAGGGAAACACCCCGCTTTCCAGCAGGGGATCTGCCATGGACCGCCCCTCGGCAATGCCGGACTTGACATCTCTTATGGCAAATTCCACAATTTTATTGCCCGATGTTTTGCCCACGATATCCAGGGCATCCAGAATGGATACCCCGGATGAGATCATGGTGCTGGTGGTTCTTGTGAATTTGGCCACCGCCACCTTGCGGATCAGCATACCCACCACCGGCAGGCGAAGGAACATGTCATCCATGAAAATCCTGCCCTTTCGGGTCTTGTAAACGCGGCGGACGATGAAACCAGCGGCTGTGAATCCGATAAGAATCCACAGCACATTGGCCACCACAAAGTCACTCAGGGCCACCACCATCAGGGTGGGGGCAGGCAGGGCAGATTCCATGCTGGCAAACATCTCCTCGAATACCGGGATGACAAATACCAGGATGATACCCACCACGATAATGGCAACAATAATAGTGATAATGGGATAGGTCATGGCACCCTTGACCTGTTTTTTAAGCTTTGCCATTTTTTCCATGTAACTGGACAGACGTCCCAGAATCACATCCAGAATACCGCCGGCTTCTCCTGCCGCGACCATGTTCACAAACAGTTCATTAAAATCTTTGGGGAATTTTTTCAAGGCATCGGCAAAGGTCTCCCCTGATTCCACCGATTCCTTTATTTTTTTCAAATGTTTTTTAAAGGTGGGGTTTTCCTGCTGTGTATGCAGGATTTCCAGACACTGCAGCAGAGGCAGACCTGCATCGATCATGGTGGAAAACTGTCTGGCAAAAATAATCACATCACTTTCTTTTACACTGGGCTGCAAAAATGAAACGTTTTCAAAAAGATCCTTGGGTTTTTTCTTGATTTTCCCAGGAACTAATTTCCTTCTGACGAGGCTCTGGCGGACCTGTTCACTGTTTTCCGCCTCCATTTCACCTTTAACGGTTCTGCCTCTGGGGTTTTTGCCTTTCCATTGATAGATCTCGGGCATAAGATTTCCTTAATGTTTTGGTTGCATGATCCAGGGCTCCAATCGCAGCTGATTATACCAGAACAGCAGGATTTGTAAAATCGTTCCAGATAGTCTATATAACATCCATTGTGCAATCTCAACAGGAGTTGATCCGTGGAGGACAAAAATAAAGGCGGCATCTGTGCCGAAACCATCATCACCAGCCATATGAATGCAGACTATGATGCCATTGCCGCCATGCTGGCTGCCCAGAAACTGTATCCGGGCGCATTGATCATTTTTCCCGGATCCCAGGAAAAAAACCTGCGGGACTTTTTCATCTCTTCCATGAGTTATCTTTTCAACATGGCAGATCCGGCAACCATTGATTTTACAGATACCCGCACCCTGGTGCTGGTGGATACCCGGCAGAAAAACAGACTTGTTGGGGTAAGCGACCTGCTGAAAAACAAACAGGTATCCATTCATGTATATGACCACCATCCGCCCGGACCCGATGATGTGACCGCTGATATGGAAGTGTTTAGACCCTATGGTGCCACCATCACCATATTAAGTGAGATACTGCAGGAAAAAAATATTGTTCCCACCCCTGAAGAAGCCACTGTCATGGCCCTGGGGATTTATGAAGACACCGGCATGTTCACCCATTCTTCCACCACCCGGGCGGATTTTATCCAGGCAGGGTTTCTTTTGTCCTGTGGTGCCAGTCTCAATACCATTGTCAGCCTGGTGGTCAGGGAAATAAAGGCGGAACAGGTCACCTGGCTCAATGAACTGCTCAATGAAATGACCGTGCACAAAATTAACGGTATTGAGGTCCACATTTCCACCATTTCCGCATCATATTATATAACGGACCTGGCATCCATTGTCCAGAAAATCGTGCGCATGGAAAGCCTGGATCTGTATTTTGCCGTGGTGCTCATGGGCAATAAAATAAATATTATTGCCAGAAACCGGATTCCTGAAGTGGATGTGGGCAGAATCCTGTCCGCATTCGGTGGCGGGGGCCATGCCTATGCTGCATCTGCCAAGGTGGAAAACCATACCCTTCCCCAGGTGGAACTTATGGTCATAGACCAGGTAAAACAGGCCACCCGGAAAATTCAGGTTGTCAAATCACTGATGTCATCTCCTGCCATTACCATTGCTGCAACCGCCTCCTGCGAACAGGCGGGCAGTATGATGACCCGCTATAATATCAATACCCTTGTGGTGGTGAATAAAAATACAAACACCTATGAAGGTTATATTACCCGTCAGGTAGTGGAAAAAATTTTTTTCCACAAACTTAAAGACAGGCCGGTGGAAGAGTATATGAATTCAGAAGGCTCTTTTGTCTCATCAGATGCGGATATAGCTGAAATTGAATACAAAATCATTGAAGAAAAGCAGCGGATCATTCCGGTGATTGACCATGGCAGGATCAGCGGTGTCATCACCCGCACCGATCTGCTCAATTATCTGGTCCAGCACAACAAAGCGGTCAAACATACGGATCAGCTCATTTTTAAAAGGCAGAACACCAAAAAGCGCCGGATCCACAATATAATGGAACAGCGGCTGGATGCGTGGACCCTGGATCTGCTCAAAGCCATCGGCAGAACAGGAGATGAACTCAATCTCAATATTTTTGTGGTGGGCGGATTTGTCCGGGATCTTTTGCTGCAGCGCCAGGTGGATGATATCGACATTGTGGTGGAAGGAGACGGGATCGCTTTTGCCAGACATTTTGCAAAAAAAAGGGGGTGCCGGGTAAATACCCATAAAAAATTCGGCACTGCTGTGATCATTTTCCCTGATAATGTCAAAGTGGATGTGGCATCTGCCCGCCTGGAATACTATGATTTTCCCGCTGCCCTGCCCATTGTGGAAAAAAGTTCCATCAAACGGGACCTGGCCCGACGTGATTTTACCATAAACACCCTTGCTTTGAGCCTGAATCCGGAAAATTTCGGCACCATGATCGATTATTTCGGTGCCAACCGGGATCTGAAAGACAAAACCATCCGTATCATTCACAATTTAAGTTTTGTGGAAGATCCCACCCGGATATTCAGGGCCATTAAGTTTTCCAACCGGTTCGGATTCAAGATCGGCAAGGTCACCGCCAATCTCATTAAAAATGCCCTTAAAGTGGACTGCTTCAAAAACCTGAGCGGGCTGCGGGTCTTATCGGAACTCAAGCAGATTTTCAGTGAGGAAAACCCCATTCCCGCCATCCATACCATGGAATCCTATGGTCTTGAAAAAGTGATCCATCCCCAGCTGGAGATTACCCCCAATACGTATGGGATATTTGAATCGGTCAACAAGACCCTTGCCTGGCACGACCTGCTTTATGTGGGGGAAAAATATCCCCGGTGGGCCGTATACTTCATGGTGCTGCTGCACCGGTGTACTTTTGCCGTGTGTGAACAGATATGCAAAAGACTGATGGTGCCGGTCAGCGAAACCCGGCTGCTGCTGGAAAGACGGTATAAAGCGGAACAACGGCTCGGTTATATTGAATCTGTTTATCCTGTATCCCGCCAGGAACTGTACTGGGCACTGATCAACTTTAAAACCGAATGCATTTTGTACATGATGGCCCTGACCAAAGAAGAACCTGTGCGCAAAGCCATCTCCAATTTTTATACGGATTACCGCCATGTCAAACCTTTGATCCGGGGCCGGGACCTGATCAATATCGGGGTGAAGCCCGGTCCTGAATTTACAAAAATATTCCAGGAAGTGTTGAATGCAAAACTGGATGGTGATCTTGAAACCCGGAAAAAGGAAATCGCTTTTGCCGCCGCATATGCCCGGTCCAACGGATTAATTTAATGTTGATAAAATCTTTTCTTTCTGGTACTTCCCCGGCCATGCGCCACAATTTTTGCACTTTTAAACCCTGTTAGATAGGAAATTCACCCTATGAAGAATGCTGACTTTTTAACCGGTATCACCACCAGCGGCACCCCCCACCTGGGAAATTTTGTGGGTGCCATCAGGCCGGCGGTGGCATCCAGTAAAAATCCGGATCTGACCTCCTATTATTTTCTGGCTGACTACCACTCCCTGATTAAAAACCATGATCCTGAAAAACGGCAGGCATCCGCCCTTCAGATCGCAGCCGCCTGGATCGCCCTGGGCCTGGACCATGATAACTGCGTGTTTTACCGGCAGTCTGATATCCCTGAAATTCCGGAACTGACCTGGATTCTGACCTGTCTCACTGCCAAGGGCCTGATGAACCGGGCCCATGCCTACAAGGCAAAGGTCCAGGAAAATGAAATTGCCGGTAACAAAGACCCTGACCAGTCCATTACCATGGGACTGTTCTCATATCCCATTCTCATGGCTGCTGACATTCTCATGTTCAATGCCAGAAAAGTACCGGTGGGAAAAGACCAGGTCCAGCACCTGGAAATGACCAGAGATATTGCGGCACGGTTCAACCATGTATATGAAAAACTGTTTGTTCTGCCCGAAGTGGTGGTGGATGACAACACCGCAGTTTTGTCCGGCCTGGACGGCAGAAAAATGAGCAAGAGCTATAACAACTTCATCCCGCTGTTTGACACGGAAAAACGGCTGCGCAAAATGATCATGAAGATCCAGACAAATTCTCTGGGGCCTGAAGAACCAAAGGACCCTGACACCTGCACCCTTTTTTCCATTTACAGGGCCTTTGCCACCCGGGAGCAGACAGCTGCCATGGCCGAACGCTACCGGGCCGGCATCGCCTGGGGAGTAATGAAACAGGAATTGTTTGAATATATCAACACCATTCTGGCCGAACCCAGGCAGCGGTATAATGAGCTGATCAAAAACCCGGGGGATATTGAAGATATCCTGGCCAAAGGAGCGGACAAGGCCAGAGGGTTTTCCGTACCCTTTTTAAAAAAGATCCGGTCGGCCATCGGTATCCGGTCCCTGGATTAGGCCGGCGATTTCTTCAGTGGTCAGATACCGCCAGGTCCCGGACTGCAGATCACCCAGAGATATATTGGCCATGCGCACCCGCATAAGGTTTTCCACGCGGTTGCCGGTCTTTCCCACCATCCTGCGGATCTGTCGGTTCATCCCCTGCTTGAGAACAATGGTGAACCTGTTTTTTGCCATCCGCCGCACCCTGGCTTTCCTGGTTTTTTTTCCCTGGATCACCATGCCCCGGGCCATGGCATCAAGGTCTGCATCTTTTACAGGATGAAAAGTTGTGACCTGGTATTCTTTTTCATGGTTGTGGGAAGGATGGGACAATTTGTTGTGCAGGTCCCCGTCATTGGTGAGCAGCACAAGGCCCTGGGAATCCTTATCCAGCCTGCCCACAGGAAAGATCCGTTCCTGTACCTTCACAAGATCCAGTATGATCCGGTCATTGTGTTTTCTGGCACAGGAAGTGACCACGCCTCTGGGCTTGTTTACGGCAATATACACAAATTCGGTTTTTCCGGGCAGATGCACCCTATTGCCGTCATAAAGCACCACATCATTTTCCGGATCCACCCGGGTGCCCAGCGTGGTAACGGTGCCGCCATTGACCTGTATACGTCCCGCAACAATCAGTTCTTCGCCTGCCCGCCTGGAACACACCCCGGCCCGGGCCAGAAACTTCTGCAGCCGCATGGGCCGGTTTTCAGGATCAGGAACGGTAGTCGGCATTGATCTTGACATAGTTTTCACTGAAATCACAGAACAGAAAACTGTCTGCATATTCCCCTAAGTGCAGATCCAGGGTGATGGCAATATCTTTGGCTTTCATGACAGCGGCCGCTTTTTGTTCCGCTTCTCTGCCCAGCCATCTGCCCTGGCGCACCAGAGGGATGGCGCCGAAGTACAGGTCCATTTTATCCTGGTCCACCCTGGCGCCGGACCGCCCGGCAGCAGCCGTGATCCGTCCCCAGTTGGGATCTTCCCCGTAAATGGCGGTCTTCACCAGGTTGGAATGGGCAATGGCTTCCGCCGCTCGGAAGGCATCTGTCTGTGATGCTGCCCCTGTCACATTGATCTGCACCACCTTGGTGGCACCTTCCCCGTCTTTTACAATCTGTCTGGCAAGATCCATACAGACCGCTTCCAGTAGTTCCCGGAACACAGCCAGAGAGGCTGCATCCTGTATGTATGCCGGTCCGGTACCCCCGGCCAGACACAACAAAGTGTCATTGGTGGAGGTGTCCCCGTCCACGGTGATGCGGTTGAAGGATTTGTCACAGGCCCCTGCCAGGGCCTGCTGCAGGTCAGGCCCACTGATGTGCGCATCAGTGAGCACATAGGCCAGCATGGTGGCCATGTCCGGCCGGATCATGCCGGATCCCTTGGCAACCCCTGCCATGGAAACGGTCTGGAGACCCCGGCCAGTCGCGATACCAGCGGTCTTCATAACGGTTTTAGGGGCAAGGTCCGTGGTGAGGATGGCATCGGCAAAATCATCCAGCGTGCCGGAGGCAATCTGCGTTTTCAGCTGGGGCACCCCGGATGCAAACCTGTCCATGGGCATGGGGGCACCGATCACCCCGGTGGAACATACCATGATCAGGTCTTCTGGAATACCGAAGGTATCTGCCGCCAGCCGGGCTGAATGCTGTGCATCTTTAATCCCCTGCTCTCCGGTAAAGCAGTTGGCATTGCCGGAATTTACCAGTACCGCCTGGCACAGGCCCTTTTTGATCATCTGCTGCCCCAGGATCACCGGGGCGGCTTTGACCTGGTTTTTTGTAAACACGGCTGCAGCGGTTGCCGGTTTATCACACAGGATTAATCCCAGGTCCCTGCGCCCGTTTTTTTTGATGCCGGCAGGGATACCGGCAAATGAAAATCCGCTTATCAAAACTGTGTCACTCCTGATATGTTTTGCATGGTTCACTGCCATTGCAATGATACAGATTGGATTGTAAAATCTGTATTATAACATGAAGCCCCGGGGTGTAAATAAATAAAGAGCCATTACAGCTGATATGGCATTGCGGCTGGAACGGTATTTTGGGATTGACGTGCAGTTTTGGCTGAACATGCGACAAAAGTTCACAACCATCCATCCGCTGTTATGCGATGGGAGGGGGCGGTGGCGGCAGTTCCCCTTATCCCTCCAATCCATATACTTCCTGGACATGTTTCCGGTTGATCCAATCTCCGGAAATAATTGACGGTTCTGCCATAATGGTCTCCTGCAAAAATCTGTTTTAATGATGAAACTTTTTTGTCTTCGATTGCATAAGGATACCAATACCAATTTAAAAATGCTATAGTCAGTTTTTCGGCAACGGTACCAGTGTGGGCTGTTATTTATGTAAAGGTGCAAAAAATTCATATGGATGACCATTTTCTGGAAGGCTGTCTGTTTTTCAATGTGAATGCGTTTTCACGGCAGATGCTCAAACTTGCGGAAACCAGTTTTGGGCCGTTAAAACTCTCGCCCGCACATGCCTCCCTCATGCTTATTCTGTATGAAAATCCGGGCATAAGTCCCAAAAAACTCGGGAAGCTGCTGCAGTTGACCCCCTCCACCATCACCCGGTTCATTGATGCCCTGGCCAAAAAAAAGCTGGTAAAAAGAAAATCCAGCGGAAAAACCAGCGCTATATTTTCCACGGAAAAAGGCCATGCAGTAAAACCAGCCATTGCCCGGGCATACCAGGAGTTTTATCACAATTATACCCGTGTTCTGGGAACCGGCAACGCCCACAGCCTGGCCCTTCACATCAGCCGGGCCAATGAAGCGTTCCTGGAATTATCCGGATCAGACCCGGGCCATGATCAAAAACTTTAAACTGACCATAGAATATGACGGCACCGGTTTTTCCGGATGGCAGCGCCAGGCAGACAGACCCACCATCCAGGGTGCGCTGGAGCAGGTATTGTCCCGCATTTTGAACCAGCCTGTTACCCTGGCCGGTTCCGGCCGCACTGATGCCGGGGTCCATGCCCTGGGCCAGGTGGCCTCTTTTTTTGCTGATACGAATATGGATCCCCGGGTGCTGCAAAAAGGGGTGAACAGTCTGATGAAGCTTCCCATTGTTCTCACAGAATGCATTCTAGTCCCTGATAATTTTCATGCCCGGTATTCCGCGGTTTCCAAGGAATACCACTACCACATTCTCAACAGAGAAGTTCCCTGCGCTGTGGGCAGAAACTATATCTGGCACATTCACACCCCGCTGGATACAACTGCCATGAACCTTTGCTGCACGCTGTTATGCGGTACCCATGATTTCAAGTCCTTTGAAAATACCGGTGCGCCGAGACGTTCCACTGTCCGCACGGTGTTTGCGGCTCAGGTGAATGAACAGTCTGGCAGCCGTCTGGTATTCAGGATCTGTGCGGACGGTTTTTTGAAAAACATGGTGAGAAATATTGCAGGCAGCCTGGTGGATGCGGGCAGGCATAAAATCACTGTAAAAGATTTTGAAAGCATTCTGTCGGCAAAGGACCGGTCCCTTGCCGGTGCCACCGCACCGGCAAGGGGATTGTTTTTAAAACAGGTGAACTATGTCTGAGGCTTTTCTTTGGCAGGGGTCTGGACCAATTTTTTTTCCGGGTCTGATCCGGGTTCCCTGATTTTCTGCACATGCCGGTTGTAGTGGGCAATGATGTCCCGGCGGTAGATCAGGCCGATCAGTTCTTTGTGGTTTGCTTCGTTCACCACGGGCAGGGCATCGATATTTTTCTGGGTCAGTTTGTGCAGCACTGTGTTGAGGTCTTCGGACGGGGTGGTGATGATGAGATCCGAGATCATGATGTCTTTCATGACCACCAGGTCTTCAATGTGAATGGTGAAGATCACCTCCCGGATGTCATTGGAGGAAAAGATGCCGGCAAACTCCCCTTTGGCATTCTTCACAGGAAAATAATGCTGCTTGGTGGTCTGAAAAATGGATTTGAATGCGGAAAACGGCATGTTTTCATTCACACTTTGTACTTTTTTGATCAAATGCCCCAGATCTTCCACCTTCATGGTCTGGAGGATATCCATCATGAATTCCCCTGCATGGGCCGGGGAATCCACCCGGGATTTCACCTGGTTCTCAAAAATGGTGAACCGCCGGGACAACAGATAACACAAAGAACACACCAGCAGACTGGGCAGCAGCAGGTGATAAGAATTGGTCATTTCACTGACAAAAATGATGGTGGAAATGGGGGTGTTGGAAACAGAGGTGAAAAAACCGGCCATGCCCACAATAACAAATGCGCCCGGATGGGTGACCACTGTGGGGATGAACATGTGAAATATTTTGCCCACTGCCCCGCCCAGGGCACCTCCGATAACCACCGATGGTCCGAACACCCCGCCGCTGCCGCCGGAGCCGATGGAAAAGGATGTGGTGAAAATCTTGCCGATGGCCAGGGCGATGAGGGTGGAGATGGCCACCTGGTTGAAAATGGCATTCTGGGCCATGCCATAGCCGAATGCCAGGGTATAGGGCAGAAAAAATCCGATAATACCGGTGCACAGACCGCCGATGGCAGGTTTTATATGGTTGGGGATCTTAAGTTTTTTAAAAAACCCCACAAGGCCGTAAAACACTTTGACATATATATAGCCGAAGACCACCAGAACCCCTGCCAGTATAATATAAGGTCCAAGTTCCAGCGGATTTTGAAATTTGAATCCGGGAGAATCAAACAATGATCCCCAGCCGAATACCAGACAGAAAACACAGTATGCCACCACCGAAGAAATACCTGCCGGAATGATGACTTCTGACTCAAAATCCGGATCACGGTACAACACCTCGGCAGCAAACAGTGCCCCGGCCAGAGGGGCACGGAATATACTGCCCACCCCGGCACCGATACCGGCGGCCATCATGATGCGGCGCTCTCTTTCCGACAGCTTGAACCGGGTGGCCAGAAATGAACCGAATCCGGAACCGATCTGGGCAATGGGTCCTTCCCTGCCCCCGGATCCGCCGGTGGTCAGGGTGATGGTGGAAGCAATGGTTTTGATGATGGGAATCCTGCCCCGTATCATGCCGCCCTTGTTGTGGTAAGCGTCAATGGCGGCATCTGTTCCATGGCCTTCTGCTTCAGGTGCAAAGGTGTACACCAGCCACCCGGACACGATGCCGCCCAAAGCCGGCAGAATCAGCAATATCCAGCGGTTGAACGGCGTATTGGTGGCGGGCAGCAGGGCATGTTCACCGGCCGGTGCATCCGGCCGGTATCCTGCCATCATATCCAGAAAATAGTGCATGCCAAGGCCGCACAGGTAATGAAAAAGAACAGCACCAAGGCCTGCGATCAGGCCGATGAGCACAAAATAAAACGACCATCTGAAGGCCACTTTAAAATCAAGTGTTCCCATGTTCCCAGGTCCTTTCAGTGGTTCAGGTGGTACGAAGATCCTTGATGCCGCTGACAATAATATCAAACAAGGGTTTCACATCTTTTTCTTCCAGACAGGAAAACGCTATCCGGATATTTTTCTCCCCGATGGCAATCAGGCCCACCCCGTAAGCATCCAGCAGGTGAAGGCGCAATTGTTCCGCATCCACATCCTTGAGGCGGATACACATGAAATATCCTGAATTAAAGGGATACACATCAAAACAGGATGCATATTCCGGGTCCTTCACAGTTTCTTTTATCAGGGCGGCCCGCTGTTTGAGCAGGGTGAATTTTTCCTGTTTCTGGGCATCATACTCAGGATCGGCCATGGCATTGAGCAGAATGGTCTGGCCCAGGTGGGAGGCATTGGAAATATTGCCCCGGATGCATCCGGCGGTTTTTTGTTCCAGGGCCTGGTAAATATCTTCAGTTCCCTGGTCCGCTGCCAGGCCATAGGTGATAAACCCAAGCCGAAATCCCCATACATAATCTTCTTTTGTGGCGCCGTCCAGCTTGACAGCCAGAAGCCGCTCGTGCCTGCCCGCAAGTTTTGCAAACAATGATTCCTTGCTGGTCTGTTCTTCAAAAAACAGCCCGAAATACGCATCATCACAGACAGCCACCACATTTGTGCCTTTTTGTGCCGTGTCCAGAAGAATGGCAGTCACTTGGTCAGCCTCTTTTTTGCTCAGAGAATATCCGCTGGGATTGTGGGGAAAATTGAGCATTACCACCACTTTGTCATTCTGTGCTGCCCGGGTCTGGAGTACAGATGCAAAATCATCCACATTGAACTTTGTCAATGCATCATCATAGGCTTTGAAATGAACGATTTTTGCATGGTTGCGCACAGTAAAGGTCATGTTGTAGTTTCCCCACATCATGTCCGGCATTACAATGACATCCTCTTTGTTCACCCACATGTCGGAAAATATACTGACACCATGGGTGATGCCCGAGGTCACCACCGGCAGACTGACAGCTCTGCCTGCCAGGGAGGGGTTTTTCTGAAACAGATTTTTTTTCCATTGTTCCCGCAGACCGGGGATGCCGAAAGACGGGGCATAGGGCAGATAGTTATCCGGTGCAATACCAGTGATATACCGGGTGACGCAGGGCAGACTCAGCACGCTGCCGCCTTGTTTTGCAATGCCGATGGTGGCATTGATTCTATGGGCTTTGGTTCTGGCCTCTGCACTCTGGCTTAAAATCCCTTTGGGAAAAAACAAAGCCTTTCCCATATCGGAAAGCATTTCATAAATATGGGGATTGGCGTGTGTGATGGTGGTGTTCAACTGCTGTGCGATCACATTCATGGGTATATTTCCTAAGCAAAAGATAGGGTCAAAAGGTGGCGGCCGCAACCGTGTCAGCACCCTGAAATGAAAAACTCTGCAGCTTTACAGGAGAAAAAAACCACA
>JAWOEP010000010.1:0-13776 GCA_046482705.1 Desulfotignum sp. | reverse complement strand
AAAGACCGGATACTGTTCATAGATCCCGGGTTTCCGGTAAACAAACACCAGGCCCGGGTACTGGGACTGCCCTATGCCCATTTTGACGTATATGAATACAGAGGAGACAAACTCGGTCCGAAACTGGAAACTTATCTGGAAAAAAATGATGTGGCTGCCATCATGTATTCCAACCCCAACAACCCGGCCTGGATCTGTTTTACTGAAAAAGAACTGGAAGTAATCGGATCTCTGGCCACCAGATATGACTGCATTGTCATGGAAGATCTGGCCTATTTCGGCATGGATTTCAGGCAGAACTATTCGGTGCCGGGTCAACCCCCGTTTATCCCGTCAGTGGCCCAATTCACCGACAATTATATCCTGCTGATCTCCAGTTCCAAATCCTTTTCTTTGGCTGGCCAGCGTATCGGCATGACTGCTATTCCTGAAAAACTGTTTCATTCCACCGGTAATAACCTCAAGCCTTTTTTCGGCAGTGACCGGTTCGGGTATGCCTATATTTTCGGGGCCATGTATGCCTTGAGTTCCGGCGTTTCCCATTCCAACCAGTATGGACTTTACGGGTTGTTGAAAGCAGTTAATTCAGGAGAATTCAATTTTGTGGACCATGTCAAAGAATATGGAGACCGGGCCTCTGCCATGAAACAGATGTTTACCCGGAACGGGTTTACCATTGTCTATGACATGGATGATGACCAGCCCATTGCTGACGGATTTTATTTTACCATTGCCTATCCCGGATTCACCGGGGTGGAGCTGGTGGAGGAACTGCTCTATTACGGCATCAGCGCCATTTCTTTGACCACCACGGGCAGTGACCGCCACGAAGGGTTGCGGGCCTGTGTGTCTTTAACCGGGGAAGAAAGATTCGGGGAACTGGCAGACCGGCTTGCCCGTTTTCAGGCAGACCATCCCAAAGGCAGTGATTTCAAAATAATCCATACCTGATCCGGCCTGTTCTTCCACCAGAGCAGCTGCCGGCCCGGAGAATCCATGCAAAGTCACTGCCAAAGATATTGCCCATACCCCTGTTGTGCCTTGTGACCGCACCGTCAGATGCAAAAAAATACCGGGCCGGATGCAAGGCATAACAGGGGGCGGGGGTTTATTTTTTATCCTTATCCTTCTTTTTGAGTTTTCCGGCAATAAGATGGCGTTTCTGGGCCTGTAAAACAGTTTTGCGCAACCTGATGGACACCGGGGTGACCTCCACCATTTCATCATCAGCAATGAAATGGATGGCCTTTTCCAGTGTCATCTCCCGGACAGGTGTGCACACCACGTTCTCATCCTTGCCTGATGCCCGCATATTGGTGAGCTTTTTTTCCTTGCAGGGATTGACATCAATATCAGCGGCCCGGTTGTGTTCGCCGATGATCATGCCTTCGTAGACCGGGGTACCCGGCACAATAAACAGCTGTCCCCTGGGTTCCAGGTTGAACAGGGCATAGGGAACAGCACTGCCCTGGCGGTCTGAAACAAGAGAGCCGTTATACCGGACCGGGAACTCCCCCCGGAAGGGTTCGTAGCCGGCCAGATAGGAATTCATGATGCCGGTCCCCCGGGTATCGGTGAGAAATTCATCCCGGTACCCGATAAGAGATCGGGAAGGGATGGAAAATTCTATGCGGACCCGGCCTTTTCCATTGTTGACCAGATTGGTCATTTTGCCTTTTCGAATGGAGAGTTTTTCCGTTACCACCCCCATGAAATCCTCTTCACAATCCACAAACAGATGTTCGATGGGCTCCAGCTGCCGGCCCTGTTCCACCTTATAGATAACCCGGGGTCGGCTCACACAGAGTTCAAACCCCTCCCGCCGCATGGTTTCAATAAGAATGGCCAGCTGGAGTTCTCCTCTGCCCTTTACCACAAAACTTTCATCTGTGGTACTTTCTTCCACCTCAATGGCCACGTTCATCAGGGTTTCCTTGAAAAGCCGTTCCCGAATCTTTCGGGACTGCACATATTTGCCCTCCCTGCCAGCAAAAGGAGAGTTGGTAATGGCAAACTGCATGAACACCGTTGGCTCATCAACAGTGATCCTGGGCAGGGCAACGGGTGCCTGGCGGGTACAGATGGTATCGCCGATTTTGACATCCTCAATGCCGGCCAGCACCACGATATCTCCGGGATTTGCCCGGTCCACAGGTTGCAGGGTCATGCCTTTGTAGGACTGAAGCTTGGTCACCTTCAGCTGTATCTGGCGGTCATTTTCCCCCAGACAGACCAGAGATTCATTTGATGCGGCAGATCCGTTGAACACCTTGCCGATGGCAAGACGTCCAAGATAGTCGGAATATCCCAGATCAGACACCAGCATCTGAAAAGGCGCATCCGGGTCATAGGAAGGCGCCGGCATCTCCCTGAGTATGGTATCAAACAGCACATGCAGATGCTGCACATCCGCATCCAGTTCCTTTTTGACAATACCGTCCCTGCCAATGGCATAAAAATAGGTGAAATCCAGCTGCTCTTCTGTGGCCTCCAGATCGATGAAAAGGTCATACACCATGTCCAGCACTTCATCAGGCCGGGCATCCTTGCGGTCAATCTTGTTGATGATCACCATAACAGGCAGGTTGGCATCAAACGTTTTTTTCAACACAAACCGGGTCTGGGGCAGGGGACCTTCCGATGCATCCACCAGAAGAATGGCACTGTCTGCCATGGACAAGGCCCGTTCCACCTCCCCGCCGAAATCAGCATGGCCGGGGGTATCAATGATATTGATCTTCACATTCTTCCATACCACGGAACAGTTTTTGGCGGCAATGGTAATGCCCCGCTCTCTTTCCAGATCCATACTGTCCATGAGGCGTTCATCCACCTGCTGTCCTTCCCTGAACATGCCGCTCTGGCGGAACATGGCATCCACCAGGGTGGTTTTACCATGGTCTACATGGGCTATAATGGCAATATTCCGCAAGCTCTCGTTGGTCACATTCTGTTTTTTCATATTCCGCTCTTTATTTTCATCACCACAGCTTATGTACTGTTGCGAAAATTTTAATATGTTTATTTGGATACCCGGGTGGTGCCGTCAGGAGCGGAGATGATTCTTACCCTGTCTCCCGGGGCCAGAACCACATCGGCCTCCTGAACCACCACAATGGTGGAACCGCTGTCTTTTTTTACCACAATTTCAAGCCCCGGCTTCCGGGTGATGCCTTCTTCAGCAGCAGTCCCGGCAGCAGCACCGGCCAGGGCCCCCAGGACCGTGGCCACAGTTCTGCCGGAGCCACTTCCCACAGTACTTCCCAGCACACCGCCGGCAACCCCGCCGGCTGCGGTTCCCACCGGTGTTTTGGTGCCTTCTATGGTGACATGTTTAACCGATTCCACGGTCCCTGCCATTACATTCTGGACCTGGCGGGCATGGTCTCTGGAATAAACCTCCCCTGACCGGCTGGAGGCACATCCGGTAACCATAAGGGCGGCAATGGCCGCAAGCAACACAACGGATGTAATGGATGAAACAGTTTTCACAACCTTCCCCTTTCTTTTTCAAGAATTTTTTTAGTAATTTCACCCCATATGATGTAAACACAAATCCTGCACACCTAAGCTGCTTTTGGCCTCAATAAGCCGAATCAGACTCAGGCCTGTTTATTTTAACAGTATATCACAGTTTCATAATTTTCACCTCTTTTCTCTGGTCAATCCCGTTGCAAATTAGACACAGATAGACTAATTTGGTGCTGAAGGATAACCTGACATCCGAAAAACCTGACAAATATAAAGGCAGTGTTTTGGGCACTTTTTTTGAAACTGCATCAGAAGCCGTGTGTGCAAAAACCGGCATGACCATCCGATACAGCCCGGAATGGACTGATATCATCTTGACACCTGAGTATTTTGTCACTTTTCATTTGATCGGCAAAAATATTTTAAGCACCTATCCCAGGGGCAAAATCAGCTATGACGGCACCCTGGCTCTGTTCAAAAATTATGACAGGTTTCTGAGGGCCTGCGGCCTTGATCATTCTTGCTTCATCGAAATTTCAGATTACAGCCGGATCATCAACACACCAAATCAGAGAACCCGGCTCAAAGTACTCGAATTATTGCTGGAAAAAGTTGAAAAAAAAAGACTCATGGGCCATTTCGTATACAATGTGCCCAGGCATATCCAATGGATGTATAATATCGGCACCCATCTTAAAAAACCGGGTATTCCCATGAAGGCCATGGATACCTATGTCTGTGCAATGAAAAAAGCCGTTGCATTGAGTCATGGCAAACCAAACCGGGTAAAACCAAGAATGCCCGGTATTTTCCGGTTTCTCCAAAAACTTGCCCCCGGTCACAGGTTGCGGTTTCACGCGGAAGAAATCCTGGAATACATTGGAACCATCAACTGGGATGAAAAAGGGGTACAGGCCAGCCATATAGGAACTTCCCACCCCTTCAGGCCGGTTTTTGATGCCCTGACCCTGTTAAAAACGGATTTTGATCAGAGTCTGGCCGCACGAAAACAGATGGAAAAAGAATTGACCCGGCACAAAAACCATCTGGAAATTCTGGTGGAAGAACGCACCCGGGCCCTTGAAGCGGCTCTTGTCAGGGCAAAAGAAGCCACCCGGGCCAAAAGTGAATTTCTGGCCAATATGAGCCATGAAATCAGAACCCCCATCAACGGCATCATGGGCATGACTGAACTCATGCTGGACACCGCTCTCGACCCCGGCCAGACCCAGCTGATCAACACCATCAACACAGAATCTCAGTCATTGATGGACATCATCAACAGTATTCTGGATTTTTCAAAAATTGAAGCCGGCAAACTGGAACTGGACCATACCCACTTTAATCTGAGGGTCCTGTTAGAAAACCTGGCTGCTGCTTTTGGCATAATTACCAGGAAAAAAAATCTGGAGTTAATTTTTTTCCTCCCTTCTGATGTCCCTGAATATGTGACAGGAGATCCAGGACGTCTGCGCCAGATTTTAACCAATCTGATCGGCAATGCCGTAAAATTCACCCATGAAGGAGAAATATTTGTGTGGGGAAAAACCATTGCCGAATCAAAGGGTCGCATTACCCTGGAGTTTTCTATCAAAGATACAGGCATCGGCATTCCAGAAGAAAAACAGAACAGCATATTTGACAGCTTTGCCCAGGCAGACGGCTCCACCACCCGGAAATATGGGGGAACAGGCCTTGGCACCACCATTGCCAAACAACTGGTGGAAATGATGGGGGGGAGCATAGGGCTGGTCAGCCAGCCGGGAAAAGGCACCACGTTCCGTTTCACCATTGTGCTGCAGATCGATTCCGCACCCCATCCCCCGGAAAAAGATGATACTTACAAAACCGCTGCCCTGGCAGACAAAAAAATTCTGGTGGTGGATGATGCGGAAAACCGGCGCAGAAAACCCCAGATTCTGCTGGTAGAAGATTACCCCACCAACCAGCAGATCGCCATCAGGCACCTGAAATCCGCCGGCTTTGAAGTAACCCTGGCTGAAAATGGTCACCAGGCAGTGGAACTGTTTAAAAACCGCAGGTTCCATGTGGTTCTCATGGACATCCAGATGCCGGTGATGGACGGATATGAAGCCACCAGGCTTATCCGGGAACATGAACAGCGCAAAAAAACGGCTTTTCTGGCTGAAAATCCCGACTCTTCTCAGGGATTTGTGTCCACCCCGGTCATTGCCATGACCGCCCATGCCATCCATGGCTACCGGGAAAAATGTCTGGCTGCAGATATGGATGATTACATAACAAAACCATTGAAAAAGCATGATTTCCTTGCCCTTGTTAAAAAACATATCCCCCTAGAAAAAACCGACTCCACAAAAAAATCCGCCCAGGATATGGACCCTGCAAAAACCGATCTTCAGGATTCCCTGAAAAAGGCTCCCCTGTCAGTATGTTCCACCAAAGAACCCATGGACCTGACAGAACTGCTGCAGGAATTTGAGAATGATGCTGTTTTTTTAAAAGAAGTGATGACAGAATTTATCACCAGCACGGATAAAAACCTGGTACAGATACAACAGGCGGCAGTTGATCAAAACGGCTCTGAAATCGCTGCTTTCGCCCATGCCATCAAAGGCGGGGCTGCCAATTTGACAGCACTGGAACTTTCCCGGGCCGCCGGATGTATGGAAAAAGCTGCTACTGAAAATAATTTCACAACCATGCCGGATCTCATTTCACAGCTGGTACGGACATACCGCCGTTTCAAAACGTTTGCCGAAAAAATATAAAATTTTCAGGCATTGCTGCCAGGCGCACGAAACTGAATCACTGTAAAGATAAGGGTTCCTGAAACCATTATCAGGCCTGCCACGGGAAATGCCAGTCTCAGACTGAAAAAATCCATGGCCAGACCGGCTGCCAGGGAACCGGTGAGCATCCCAAGGCTGTGGGCAACGGTCATCACAGCCATTACCGATCCCATGGCTTTTTTCTGGTCTCCTTTAACCACAGCCAGGGCGGTGATGGCAGGCATGGAGATCCCCCCGCCCACACCAAACAGGGATATGGCTGCCAGCAGGTCAGAAAATGAGGCGGCAAAATAAATTAAAAACATGCCGGCTGCGGCAATCCCCCCGCCGGCAAGGGTCAGAAACCGCCGGCTGAACCGGTCTGCAGCATACCCCATGGGCAGCTGCAGAATACCGGATATAAATACACCCAGCATGACCAGCAGACCGATCCTTGCACCGGAAAGACCGAACACGGCATCGGCAAACAGGGGCAGAAAGCACCAGACTGCCCCGATACAGGCGGTATAGGCATACCTGAAAGAAAAAAGGGCAAACAGATCCAGATCTTTCACCACCAAAGACCAGGGAATCTGTGCAGGCTGGGGTCCGGAACGGATCCGCTCCTCCGACAAAGGGGGCAGCAGCCAGAAACACAGCAGCACCCCGATCAAAGACAGCAGGCCCATACACACAAAGGCCGCGTTCATGGTCCAGATATCATGGATGACCCCGCCCATGAGGGGCCCTAAGCTCAGGCTCAAAAACATGGACAGATTAAACAGTCCCATGGAATACCCTTCAGATCCTGCAGGCGTAATTTCTCCCACATAGGCCTGGACCACCGGCATGATCATGGCGGAACCGGCACCCTGGATAAACCGGATAAAAATCAATCCATTGACTGTATCCGAATAAACAAAGGCAAGGGAAATCAGGGTATAGGAAATCAATCCTGCAAGGATAAAGGGCTTTCTGCCTTTTCGATCTGACAGCCGCCCGAAATAGGGCAGCAAAAATACCCGGGAGATGGAAAAAGAACCGAAAATCATGGCCACATAGATCCCGGTTGCTCCCAGGTCATGGGCATAAACAGGCAACAGGGGCACCACAATGCCCACCCCGGTGACCGTGGAAAATATTATAAAAAACAGGGTGGCAAAGATGCCCTTGTGGTCCGATGGAATGGCCCGGAGGCTGTTTTTGAGTATTTTTGCGGACCATTGGGAAACCGGTTCCCGTATGGAATAAAAAAAATCCATTCAGGCCATGCCTAGGCCAGGCATTCTTTGATCTGGTCAATGAACCGGCTGGGGACGCCGAACTCCCCTTTCCGGTAATTGCAATGGGTTAGATACAAAAACCGTTCCGCACGGGTCATGGCCACATACATGAGACGGCGTTCTTCGGCCAGGGCTGCATCTCCTTCGTCAATAGACCGCCAGTGGGGAAACAAACGCTCTTCACATCCCACAACAAAAACCGTATCAAACTCCAGGCCCTTGGCAGAATGAATGGTCAGCAATGCCACCCCGGCAGAATCCTGGTCATCCTCATCTTCTTTGTCTTCTCTGATCAAAGCGGCTTCTTCCAGATATTCCAGCATATCTGATTTGGTGCGGGCCGTATGGATGAGCTGCTCGATATTTTCTTTTTTGGAAATCCATTCCGCCCGGGTCTTGGTCTTCTTTTCCAGATAATCATAATAATTGGTACGTGCTATCACTTCTTCCATGGCCATGGCCGGAGCCATATCCCGGATGGCATCAAGGATCTCCAGCACCCGGGAAAGATTTTCATGAATCTTCGGGGTCAGCACCCGTTCTTTTACCATGATCCTGGCCGCATCCTGCAGACTGACACCATCTGCCCGCATGGCTGCCATTTTTTTAACCATGGCCGGCCCTATACCCCGTTTGGGAACATTGACGACACGTTCAAACGACATGTCATCATTGGAAAAGAATGCAGCGCTCAGGTATGAATTTATGTCCAAAATTTCCATGCGCTCAAAAAATCCCTGGGCCCCCATGAGCCGATAGGGAACCCGGAGGGCCCTGAAAATTTTTTCAAACGGCAGAGAGCAGAATTTGGTTCTGTACACCACGGCCATTTTGTCATAGGCAATGCCCTGCCCCTGGCGGTGCATGGCCTTGATCCGTTTTGCCACCCATTCCGCCTCATGGCTGTCGGACAAAAAATCATAGATCTCCACCACCCCGCCTTTTTTACGGGAAAAACAATGCTTGTCCATTTTGTCCGGATTGTAGTCAATCATATCATTGGCCACCTGGACAATTTCATCGGCAGACCTGAAATTTTCCTCCAGCCGGAAGATTTTTGCATCTTTGTACTTTTGAGAAAACCCCAGAAAGTGATCGATATTACTGCCCCTGAATCCATACACCGCCTGCCAGTCATCCCCCACGCAAAACAGGTTCCTGTGGGGCCCCAGCAGCAGATTGGTAAGATCTTCCTGGAGATTGTTGGTGTCCTGGTATTCATCAACCAGAATATAGGAAAACCAGGACTGGTAATCTTCGCGGATATCTTCATGCTGGTGCAGAAGATCCCGGGTCTTGAGCAGGATATTGTCAAAATCCACACAATTCATTTCCTGGAGACGGTCTTCATACTGTTGAAAAATATCGCTGATCCTGATATTGAAAATTACCGGTTTTACGTCAAAATATTTTTGGGGGTTTCCAAAATTTTTGGCCCGGGAAATCAAAGACAAAATCCGGTTGGCATATTTTTTTTCAATATTGTTTTTCACACACAGTTCTTTGACCAGTTTATCCTGCTGGTATATGGAAAGCACCTGTATTGGAGGAGAAAACCCCAGTCGCCGGCAATGGTGTTTGAGCATCATCAGACAGGCGGAATGAAAAGTCCTCACCCATTGAAAATGCGCAAGAGACCGCCCGGTCATGGCCATAAGCCGGGATTTCATCTCATCTGCTGCCTTGTTGGTAAAGGTAATGGCCAGTATCCGCCCGGGATCATAGCCCTGGTCCAGCAGATGTGAAAATTTGGCGGTCAGGGTGCGTGTTTTGCCGGAACCGGCACCTGCGACAACCAGTGCCGGAGAGCCTGTATGGTCAACAGCGTTTTGCTGCTGCGGGGATAATAGCATGAATTTTATTCTTGTTTTGTCCGGGCAATAATCTGGTCCAGTGTATTTTCTATTTCCTGCTGGATCTCTTGCAGTCTGTCAGCGGTCAGCGCTTCAAAGCGCAGCACCAGAGCAGGCTGGGTGTTGGAAGCCCGGACAAGGCCCCAGCCGTCAGGATATACCGCGCGCATACCGTCAATATCTATCACCTTCTGTCTGGCCTTGTAATGGTCTACAATCTTTTTTACCACCGCAAATTTGATTTCATCCGGGCACTCTTTTCTGATTTCAGGGGTAGTAAAGGTTTTTGGCAGATCCTGAATCAGTTCATCCACGCCCCTGCCTGTAGCAGCCAGAATCTCCAGCAGACGGCAGGTGGCATAAAGGGCATCATCAAATCCAAAATACCGGTCTTTGAAAAACATGTGACCGCTCATTTCTCCTGCCAGCTCGGCATTTTCCTCTTTCATCTTTTTTTTGATCAGAGAATGGCCGGTGCGCCACATGACAGCCTTGCCGCCGTGCTTTTTGATATCATCATACATCACCATGGAGCACTTGACCTCGGAGATAAATGTGGCACCGGGCTTGCGGGTGAGGATTTCTCTGGCATAGATCACCATGAGCTGATCCCCGTAAATCACATTTCCCTTTGCATCCACCACACCGATGCGGTCCCCGTCCCCGTCATACCCCACACCCAGATCCAGGTTTTTTTCTTTTACCAGGGAGATCAGATCCCCCAGATTTTTTTTCTGGGTGGGATCTGCCTCATGATTGGGAAAACTGCCGTCCGGATCACAAAAAATATCATGGACCTCGCACCCCAGTTCTTTGAGCACCGGCAATGCAGTAATACCGCCGGTACCGTTGCCGGCATCAATGCCTATGCGGATTGTTCGGGAAATAGTAATGTTTTCCAGAATATACTTTTTATAGGGAGTGAGCACATCGGCCCGGGTGCGGTCTCCGGAACCCGTCACAAAGGCCTTTGTTTCAATAATTTTGCGGATCTCCTGAAGTCCCTGGCTGTGGATGGAATCATGCCCGCTCATGAGCTTGAATCCATTGTATTCAGGAGGGTTATGGCTGGCTGTAACCATGGCCCCGCCTTCAAGATCCAGATGGTGAATGGAAAAATACAGTACCGGTGTGGGGCAAAGGCCTATTTCCACCACATCACAGCCGGTTGACAAAATGCCCTGGATAAAAAGATCTGTATACTTTTCCGAGGTGAGGCGGCAATCCCGGCCCACTGACACCTTGTGTTTGTTCTGCTGATGCAGCATGGTACCAAAGGCTTTTCCAATATTTTTAACATCATCGTCCAGGATATCAACACCTGCCACGCCCCGGATATCATATTCTCTGAAAATTCCAGTATGCATATGTCCTCCTTTAAGATTTCAGTGTATGCTTGATAACAGAACCACAGTACCCACCAGCCAGCAATACGGGGCAAACAAATGAAACTTTCCTGCATGTACCAGCCTTATCAATACCTTCAAGGCAATCAGGCCGGTGACAAATGCCACCAGTGTACCATAAATCATGGCTGCGTCAATGCCTGCGCCCTGTTCTGTGTATCCCATAATACTGATCAGCTGTGCACCCAGAATAGCTGGAATGGACAGCAAAAACGAAAACCTGGCAGCTGTATGGCGGTCAAGTCCACAGAACATGCCGCATGCAATGGTGGTACCGGCCCTGGAAATGCCGGGAATAACGGCCAGTCCCTGACCCGCTCCGATGATCAGGGAGCGTTTCAAATCAAGATCTGTGCTGGTAAGTTCTGTCTGATAAAATTTGCGGGATATCCACAAAATGGTTCCGGTCACGATCATCATTGCCCCCACCAGCAGACTGGAGGTAAACATGACCTCTTCAAAATTTTTTAAAAACATACCTATCAGTGCTGTGGGAACAGATCCCGCCAGTATGAACAATGCCAGTTTCAAATTTTTATCTGCGCGCACTGCCGCCGGTTTTCCCCGGACTATTCTGCCGGCACAGGCAAACACTGCAGTGACCATGGCCCTGATATCGTAAAAATATACCACAAACACCGCACCCAGGGTGCCCATGTGAACACTGATATCAAAAGCCAGAACCGATTCTGTGATACCGAAAAAAAGCTGTCCCAAAACCAGGTGGCCGGAACTGCTCACGGGTAAAAACTCTGTTAATCCCTGTAAAATACCTAGAATAACTGCCTGGTATATTTCCATGTCTCTTTTCAATTATTTGCTCTGATTATTGCTGTACCATGCCGTAAGGTGCCCGGGCATAGAATGAACCAGGTACCTTAAATAGTATTGTTGGCTTTAAATTGCAAGTATATTTATAGACGCTGGAACCTGCCTTTTTATGGTAAAATTGCCTTGTGTCTCCTTGTTTTTTTACTGACCTTTATTTTTTATTTCAGTTGATTTTCCTCTGCTGCATGTTATAATATCTTTTAACCATGTGTATTTTTGGTTCAGAACGTGGGTATTCTTTTCATAACCACTCACCATTTTTCAAATCTGAAAGGAGAAAAATATGAAAAAAAAATTTTTAATTCAAAGCCTTTTATCCGTTCTCGCTTTTGTTTTCCTGTTCGGCTGTGCAACAAAGGAGCCGGCTGAGTTTCCATCATTCGCCGCCCACCAGTTTGATGCAGACCAGTATGTATCAAAAGTGGACAATTTTGTTGTAATTCTGGATGCATCCAGTTCCATGCGGTATGACTACAATGGCAACACCAAATTCGATACTGCAAAAACCATTGTCCAGCGCATGAACATGACCGTGCCGGAACTGGGACAGACCGCTGGTCTCCGCTCATTCGGGCACCTCCCCTCTGTTTCCAAAAATCTCACCGAATTGTTCTACGGCATGGAAACCTACAGCACGGCAGGCATGTCTGACGCGCTGATTGATATTTTCCGGCCCGGCGGCATGAGCCCACTTGGAACCGCCCTGGATGCAGCCCAGACAGATCTGGAGGGATTGCCCGGCGTACATAATGCCGTGGTCATCGTCAGTGACGGCAAGGAAATGGACGAGAAAAATGTGCGTAACCGGGCCCAGGACTTAAAAGACAAATTCGGTTCATCCCTGTGTATCTACACGGTCCTGGTGGGGGATGCCCCGGAAGGCCGCCAGCTGCTAAAGGATATTGCAACCATCGGTGAATGCGGATTTTTCACCACTGCTGACGACATTATGACCGGTGCCGGCATGGCTGGTTTTGTGGAAAAAGCATTTATGATGGCAAAATCTGCGCCTGCGCCTGCCCCTGCCCCTGCACCTGCACCGGAAAGAAAGGACTCTGATGGAGACGGGGTATATGATGATGAAGACCAGTGTCCGGGAACACCCGAGGGTGCCCGGGTCAATGCTGTGGGTTGTTGGACCCTTGACAATGTCCTGTTTGATTTTGACAAGGCTGAAATCAAACCTGAAGCCTATCCGTTATTGGACGAAGTTGTGGCCATTATGAAAAAGAATCCGGCTATGAGCGTAGAGCTTCAGGGACATACCGACAATATAGGCACCAAAGAATATAACAAAGATCTGTCCATGAGACGGGCCAATGCTGTTGCAAACTATCTTGTGAAAAAAGGTATTGCAAGAAACCGCCTGGCAACAACCGGATTCGGTTTCAGCAAGCCTGTGGCCCTCAACGGTACCAAGTTCGGCCGTTCCCTCAACAGACGGGTTGAGCTTCATCCCTATTAAACTGTCTCAAACACTTCCGGGAAAGACGGCTTTCCCGGAAGTCAAAAAAATAAAAACGGTTGATTTACAGGGCGGCAGGTTTCGTAATCTGCCGCCCTGTTTTATCTGTATCTTCCCTAAGGGATCAGCGCTTTTGCCGAAACATTTCCTGGCCTGTTTTCTGCACCCCGTAACCGCCCAGGGCCAGGACCCGTTTTTTAAATCCATCACTTGCAATGGTGTCCAGCAGAATCCCTATATTGGGGGTGGCGAAAAACTGCTCTAAAATCAACAGGTCATAGGATTCGGTAACCACGGGAATAAAATCCAGATCCAGGGCCCGGGCCGCTGCCAGGATACCCAGCCCGGCATCTGCCCGTCCGGAGAGTACGGCTACGGCAACCGACATATGGGTGTATTCATCATTTTCATACCCCTGGATGTCAGCCGGTACCAATCCCAGTGCCCCAAGTTTGTAATCAAATAAAATCCGGGTGCCTGAACCGGGCTGGCGGTTGATAAAGCGCATTTTTTTGGCCTTCAGGTCTTCAATGGACTGAATACCTTTGGGATTGCCTTTGGGCACAATCAGACCCTGTTCGCGCATGACCAGGTTCACAAGGCGCAAAGGGATATTCGGGAGGTATTTTTTGATATAGGAAATATTATAGGTGCCGTCATCCGGATCCAGCAGATGGACCCCTGCCAGGTGACAGGCCTTGTTCCGGATGGCCATAA